>JAGORP010000027.1 GCA_018062725.1 Flavobacterium sp. | reverse complement strand
GTATATATAATATATAAAATATAAATGTTAGCTAATTATATTTCCATCTTTCATTTCAATAATTCTATCACTTTTATGTGCAAAATCATCATCATGGGTAACAGCAATAATTGTTTGATTAAATTTTTTTGTGAGTTCTTGAAAAATATCAAATACAATACTCGTATTCTTGCTATCTAAATTTCCGGTGGGTTCATCGCCCATAATAATTAAAGGATCATTTATCAAAGCCCTAGCAATTGCGACACGTTGTTGTTGCCCTCCTGAAAGCTTACTAGCGGGTTTCAAAGCTTGGTCTTGTAACCCTAAAATTTCAAGCTTTTGATAAGCCCGATCTTCAATCTCTTTTTCAGAAAATTTGCCCAGTTTTAAAGCAGGAATCATAACATTTCTTAGACATGAAAATTCAGGAAGCAAATAATGAAATTGAAATACAAAACCAATTTTCTCATTTCTAACTTCTGCTAACTGATCAATGGTTAAGCCAGTCATCAGTTTATTGTCTATAAATAATTCTCCATTATAATTGGTATCCATTGTTGAAAGTATATATAATAGAGTAGATTTACCACTACCCGATTTTCCAATCATTGAAAGAAATTCTCCTTTTTTGACATCAAAAGAGATGTTTTTTAAAACCTGAAATTCTGTTGGTTCGTGAAAAAACTTATTTATATTTTTGGTTTCTAAAATATTCATTTTTATTTTCTTAAAATTTCAACAGGATCAACATTAGCCGCTTTCTTCGCTGGAATATAACCTGCAAAAAAAGTAATTACTAATCCGATAACTATTCCTTGAATAAATTTTTGAGGTTCATAATCTATAGGAAAATAACCAATATCTCCACCCAGATATACTTTTTTAAGAACAGTAATTAATATTGTAGCTAAAAAAACACCTCCAATTACTCCCATAATTCCGATAGCAACAGCTTGATTAACAAATATTTTGATGACATCTTTTCCTTTAAATCCCATAGCTTTAAGAATGGCGATGTCATTTATTTTTTGTGAAACAGTCATATTTAGTATGTTATAAATTCCGAAACCAGCGACTAATAAAATAGTGAGAGAAACAAATGTAATAATCATTTTTCGCATCTTGTTAGTTGCCATTAATGTGGCATTGGCCTCTTTCCAGCCCTCTGCCTTGTAACCTAATATTTGGGTTAGTTTTAGGGCTACTTTATCGGCAATTTCAGGATCGGTTACATTTACATTTATATCGGTTATGTATGAGTTTCCTTCCTTAAGGAGTTGTTGAGAAGCAGTAAGATTGATGTATGATTTTGTTTTATCGGTAACTGAATTGTTGGTTTTAAAAATTCCAATCACTTTAAAAGTTCTGTTGATTCCTTTAGATGAAGTAAGATTTAAATTATCACTTAATGTTAAATTCATTTTCTCTGAAATTCCGCTACCAATAACAATTCCGTTTGGGTTTGACTTTAACAAATCTAAATTTCCATCTACCATAAATGACTTTATATTATACATCAAATTGGCTTCTTCTGGTTTTATTCCTACTGAAATCCCTGATATTTGTGATTTTCCATTATTATAAAAGACACTTGTATTTACTTGTGGTGTGGCAACAGTTACTTCTTTTTGTTTCAAAATGGTTTCTAAAATCATTTTCGGGTTAATAATCGTATTGTTATTTGGAACTACTTTCGGGTTAATTATAAGATACTTTTCATTGGGGTTTTGAATTAAAACCTTACTAATTTCATCGTCCTTATACACTCTAATATGAGATGTGTTTCTAAAAATGGATGTATTGGAACTTCTATCAAACCCTACTAATAAACTATTCATAAAAATATAAACCGACATCCCTAACAAAACGCCCAAAACAGCAACTGCTGTGAGTTTCTTATTTTAAAAAATATAGGTCTTTGCTATTACCGAATTGATATGCATTTTTATAATTTTAAAGGTAAAAGAATATCATTTTTGTTAATTCCTTCTAAAACTTCAACGTATTCCGTAGAAACAATTCCTGGTTTTATGATTAAATATTCCTCTTTTCCTTTTACATTAACTTTATTGCCAAAACCTACGTAATTTCTAGGAATTAATAATGCATTTTTCTTTTCACCAACTAAAATATTAGCTTCTAATTGAGTGCCGAATAGTGAGTTATTAAATGATTCATCAAAAGTAACTTTACAGATGAAAGATTGTGATTTTTCGTCAAAAGCAGATAGAATTTCGGTAACTTTTCCGTTATAAGTTGCATCTTTATTGGTATTTAATTGTACAAAAACCGTTTGACCTAATTTTACTTTTCCAATACTATTTTCATCAACATTTAAAACTGCTTCTGCTTTTTGTTTGTCTGCAATTACAGCAATTATTTCCCCTTTTCTTACATAATCACCGTTAGTTTTCAGCTTTTTTATAATCGTTCCACTTTCCGTAACAATAATTGAATTGTATTTTTTTAGAACTTGATTATTTTTTAATTGTCCTTTTATTGCAATTTGTTGTTGTTTGGCTTGTTGCAAAATAAGTTTATACTGTTTTTTTAAGATATTTAAATTGGATAAAGAATTTTTAGCGTTCAGTTGCGCATTCTCATATTCAACTTGTGAACCAATATTTTGTTTATTTAATCGCTCATAGCGCTCAGCCTGTTTTTTATCTTGAAGGTATTTACTTTCTGCAAATTGCAAGTTTTGTTCTAATTGTAATAGTGCTGGTGCATCTGAAGATAGATTTTCGTTAGATATTACTAATTGTTCTTGAGAGGTTTGTGCATTAATGTCATTAATTTCATTATCTATTGTGGCAATTACTTTTCCTTTGGAAACAACATTTCCAACTTCAAAAGTAACATTTTGCAAAACACCGTCAGTTTGAGCGGTTAAGTTGTATGAGTTATCCCATTCAAGTTGCCCCGATGCAAAAACAAGTTCTTTTATGTTTTCGGTTATGGGTTTGATTTCAGTCGTATTACTACATGAATAGAATAATAGTATGGATATGGATAGAATTATGTTTTTCATTTTTTCATTAAATTGATTACAGTTACCATGATTGTATTACCCTGATTTTTTATATCAAGTTGAAATTTTGAAAACTTCCATTTTAGCATCATCATTCGGAAAGTGCCCAAAATAATATGAGTCATTTCTTCTGTTGGAATGTTATTTGTGAATTCATTATTTGATTTACCTTCTTCGATAATACTGCTAACCAAATGCATTTTATAGGTCATAATATTCAAGATAGAATTATTTATTTTTTCTGTTTCATCAAATAGCCCTTCTGATAAAATTGCTACAATAAAATGTGGATTTTTTTGAAAAAAGTGAAATTGACTTTCAAATAATTCTAATAATTTATTTTCGGAGGAAACATTTTTGTCTGAAATTAAATCTAGACGCTCTTTAATATTAGTACCTAAAGAATTTAATAATAAAACAATTATATCTTCTTTATTTTTAAAATGACGGTATAAAGCGCTCTCAGAAAAATTCATTTCTTGAGCTAGATTCTTTGTAGTTAAACCTTTAATCCCTTTTAGCATCAAAAGTTTCCCTGCTGTTTCTATTATTTCTTTTTGTCTATTTGAAGTGGTATTGATCATAAATTTCAGTTAGTGAACATTCACTACGCAAATTTATATAAAAAAAGCAAATAATATTAATTATTTGCTTTTTAAATTGTTACTTATTTAAACAATCCAATTTTGGCCTTGATAAAATCTTCTTTAATTTCTGTGATAATTAATTCATCATCGATTGTCGATGGAATTTGAAAATTTACTCCATCAGCAATACTTCTCAATAATTTTCGGAGTATTTTTCCGGAACGCGTTTTGGGCAATCGTTGAACAACGATAACATCTCGTAAGGACGCCACAGCACCAATTTTTTCCCTAACCAACTGAACGATTTCGTGTTGTAATTGATACGATTCCATTTCATCACCTGATTTGGTCACGACAAGCGCCAAAGGAATCTGACCTTTTAAATCGTCATTAATTCCAATAACGGCACATTCTGCAACCGAATCATGAGACGAAACAATTTCCTCCATTTCGGCAGTTGATAAGCGATGCCCTGCTACATTAATAACATCATCTACTCTACCTGTAATAAACAAATAGCCTTCTTCATCTTTAAATCCGCCATCACCCGAAAAATAATATCCAGGAAATTTATTTAAATAGTCCGATTTAAATCGATCGTTATCCTTCCATAAATCTAATAAAGTTCCGGGAGGCAAAGGTAATTTTACTACTACAAAACCTTCTTCGTTAGGACCAATTTCTTGTCCGTTATCGTTAAAAATTCGGATATCATAACCTGTAACCGCTTTTCCTGCCGAACCAGGTTTTATTGGTAAAAACTCCACTCCCATCATATTGGCAATCATGGGCCAACCCGATTCGGTTTGCCACCAATGATCAATAGCAGGAATAGGGATGTGTTTGTTATACCATTCTAAAGTTGCAATATCACAACGTTCCCCCGCTAAAAACTGGGTTTTTAAAGAAGATAAATCATATTCCTTTATAAAAAGTCCATCTGGATCTTCTTTTTTTATAGCCCTAATAGCGGTTGGTGCTGTGAACATTATGTTTACTTTATGCTCGGCAATTACTCTCCAAAATGTACTAGCATCGGGTGTTTTAATGGGTTTTCCTTCGAAAATGACTGTTGTATTTCTATTTACCAATGGTCCATAAATTATATAGCTATGCCCAACAACCCATCCTACATCGGAAGCAGCCCAAAAAACTTCATCGGGTACTGCCCCATAAATATATTGCATTGAAAATTTAAGTGATGCCATATAACCTCCTGTATCTCTTACTATTCCTTTTGGTTTTCCTGTGGTTCCAGAAGTATATAAAATATATAAAGGATGTGTTGCTTCGACAGGTATACAAGGTGTTTCTTCTGAGCCATACACTAATGCATCATAATCGACATCGTATTTTTTAAATGGAATTCTCGCGCCTAATTTCCGATTAAAAACAATTACTTTTTTAGGTTTGTGAGAGGCTAATTCAATTGCTTCATCAACCAAAGGTTTGTAGGCGATAAGTCTGTCGATTTCAATTCCAGATGAAGCAGTCAATATTAGCCTTGGCTTGCAATCATCAATCCGCATAGCCAATTCATGAGGTGCGAAACCGCCAAAAACCACCGAATGCGTAACACCAATTCGGGCACAAGCCAACATTGCAAAAGCTGCTTGCGGAATCATGGGCATGTAGATTACGGCTGTATCCCCTTTTTTTAATCCTAATGAGAGCATTCCGCCGGCTAATTTCGCCACTTCCGCTTTTACTTCATTAAAGCTATATTTTTTAATTGTTTGGGTAACAGGAGAATCATAAATCATGGCTATTTGATCTCCAAACCCGTCTTGAATATGCTTGTCTAAAGCCAAATAACAAGCATTTAACTTACCATCACTAAACCAAAGTGGATAGCCATTTTCATCTTCTGATAAAATCAGAGTTGGTTTGGTATACCATTCTATTTCATTGGCTTGTTTTTCCCAAAACGAAGCTGGAAAATCGATACTTTGTTGGTATAATTTATTGTAATTCATGGTTTTATTTTTAATAACGTGTTATTCCGTAAGAAGTTCACTTACTTGGTCTACAATTTTTTTAATAGAAAAAGGTTTAGTCATATAAGCATCGGCACCTAAAGACAATCCTTTCTCGATATCACTTTCTTTATTTTTTGCCGAGAGAAATATCACTTTGGTGTGTTTTAAATTATCCTCTTTTTTGATTTGCTCTAATGTTGCGTATCCATCAACCATTGGCATCATAACATCTAAAATGATGACATCAGGAAAATTGGTTTTCACAATATCTAGGGCTTCTTGTCCGTCACGCGCAATAAATACTTGATAATTATTTTTTTTAAATGTATATTCTAGAGACATAACGATGTTTGGTTCGTCATCTACAATTAAAATTTTTTTCATAATTTTTTAATTTTCGAAATGGTTATCTTTAGGTAAAGTAAAAACTACGCAGGCTCCTTTTTCAGAAGCTTGGACCCAAATTTTCCCTTTATGATGTTCTATTATTTGTTTACAAATGGCTAAACCTAATCCACTACCAACGGGTTTTTTGATGTTTTGATTGTTCGATTGATAAAATTTATCAAAAATTGCTTCAAAATCACTACTTGGAATTCCTTTACCATTATCTGAAACTGCCGTCATGATGTGATTTTCTTTTTCGGTGATTTGGATAGAAATTAAACCTTCTTTTTCGGGGCAAAATTTTATGGCATTGGAAAGTAAGTTGGTAATCACTTGAAAAATTCGATCTTCGTCATAATAAGCAGTGACACTACTTTTATGTTCCAAATGAATCGTAATGTTTTTATTTTTAATCAATTGTTGCAGTGGTTCTATGGCACTTTCAACAGTATGAATCAAATTATTTTTTAAAGGATGAATGGTTTGTTTTCCCGTTTCAAATTTTTCTAAATCCAGAATTTTATCAATTAACCGATTCAATCGATCGGATTCTGAAATGATATTTTGAAGAAATTGCTTTTTCAAATCCTCTGGAATTTCATCATCATCGTGTAAAATTTCGCTGGCCGCTCTAATGGCTGTTATTGGTGTTCGGAGTTCGTGTGTTACTGTGTCCAAAAATTCGTCTTTTTGTTGGTCTTTTTTAATTAAGGAACTGTTTGCATCTTGCAATTTTGCTGAAATCTCTTTTAATTCCTTTGATGTTTCGGTTAGTTTTTTATTAATAATGATATTTTCTTTTGACTCTTCTAAAATTTTTAAAACTTCAGGCAAAGTGATTTTTTCTTCTTTTACGACACTCGAAATCAATATTCTTGCCGAGGCAGTTCCAATATGACCGGTTAATAAATTTTCGGAGAATTTAATTAAACGGGCATCAGCTAACTCTTGATTTTTATCGACATTGTACTTAACATTGAAGATATTCATAGCACGTTTAGTACGTTCTTCCCCTAAAAATCGAATGAGTACTTTTTCAATATCGTGACGATAAGCTGTTCCTTTCCAAATAAAAGCATTTTCGTGATTGGTGATGTATTTGTGTATATCTACGAACATTTCGGCATAATTACGTTCACGGTAATTTCCTTTAAAACTCACAGAAACAGCAAAATAGGCGAACGAATTAAACAATAAGCTCCAAAATAAAGCGTGCGGAACTGGTTGCAAATAATCAAGTCCAAACAACTGAAAAGGCTTAAGCAATTCAATTCCCATAAATCCATGCGCAATAAATGGACTTTCAACATTACTAATCCCGATTGAATAAGGAATCAACAACGTGTAAATACATACTAAAAACCCAATAATAATACTATAAATTGCTCCCAATCGAGAACCTCTTCTCCAAAATAACGCCCCAAAAAAAGCAGGTGCCAATTGGGCAATAATTACAAAAGCCACTAAACCAATAGAAACCAAGCTATAATCTAATCCGAAGAAACGATAGATGAAATACGACAAAATAATCAAGGTGAAAATTCCGAACTTACGACTATTTACAATTTTTCGACTACTAATAGTTTGTTCATCACTTTTTAATTTTCCAAGTAAATTATACGGAATCAAAACATTATTGGTAAGCATAGTAGACAGCCCAATAGAAGACACAACAATCATAGAAATAGCTGCTGAAAATCCGCCAAGAAAGACAAGTACGGTAAGTGTTTTATGATTAAAAAACTGAGGAATTAATAGTGAATATACATCAGAATTTACTTCTTTTCCATCAAACAAAATATTTCCACCCCAAGCAATTGGATATACAAATAGATTGAAAATTAAAAGATATAACGGAAACAACCAAACGGCAGTATTGATATGGTTTTCTCGATTGTTTTCTATCACGGAAACCTGAAATTGTCTTGGTAATAAAAAAATGGCAAACATCGACAAGACACATAATAAAAACCAATTGATGGCTTGTGGCAAACCTCCGATCGTATTTTTTTCTTTAAAATTTTCCAACAAAGAAGCTTTTTGATAAATATCCTCAAATCCATCAAAAACAAAATACGTTACATAAATACCAATAATAACGAAAAACACCAATTTTAAGACACTTTCTAGAGCAACCGCAGTAATAATTCCTTTTCTCTTTTCGGAAGCATCTACATAGCGGGTTCCATAATAAGAAGAAAATAATGCTAAAGCTACCGCTACATAAGTAGTAGTATCATCAAAAATAAAAGAACTAGTATTGGTTTTTGTGACAATATGAAAGGTTTCCGAAATGGCTTTCAGTTGTAAAGCGATATAAGGCAAAATTCCTGTAAGAGAAATTATTGTGACAATTGCACCTAAAAACCTACTGTTTCCGTAACGCAACGAAATGAAATCGGCAATACTTGAAATTTTATTGACTCTTGAAATTCTAATAATTTTTTTGAGAATTAAAATCCAAGACGGCGCAACGATTATGGGACCTAAGTAAATAGGTAAATAGCCTAATCCGCTTTCGGCAGCCACACCAATACTACCATAATAGGTCCAGGCGGTACAATAAACGGCAAGTGATAAGGTATAAACATAAGGATTATTTGTCCATTTGGTATTTCCTTTTTTTTCTGCCCAATGTGCAATAAAAAATAAAACAGCCAAATAGCCTGAAAGAATCAATAAAAGTATAATACTATTCATTGTATCGTTTTACAATTAATAAAGACACTAAAATGGAGAGCAACCAAATAGAAAAAAAGTAAATATAAATAGTTGGAAAACCAAAGCTATTTTCTGATGAATCAAACAATAATACAATTGGAAGATTGAGTCCAATAAGCAGTACTATAGAAACAATTACTAATTTTTGTTGGTGTCTTTTTTTCATCATTTGGACAATCTCCGTTTTAGATAATTTTATTAAAAACTTAAAGCCCTTATAAAATAAGAGCCTTAAGAAATTTTAGTTATTCTTAATCTTTATACTCATCGGTAATGGCATACCATCCAAATATAGTCAAACCTGTTACAACCATTGGTAAAAGAATGAAGAAAACAATAATGCCAAAAACCAAATCGTCTTGTTTTCCAGAGGTTAACTTACCTCCAAAAATTCCAATACTATAATATGCGACTACAATGGCTAATGCAATCCAAACTATTCCTAAATATTTTTTTAATGTGTTCATAATTTTGAAGTATTAGTCGTGAAGTGTATTAATTTTTTTATCAATGTAAATCATTCCAATTACAAAACAGACTGCTGCAATACCTATTGGATACCAAAGACCTTCGAGATAAAATTGAGGATCGCCGGCATCTTTAGCCGAAGTTACGAAATAAGTTGAAATAGCAGGGAGTAATCCTCCGAAAATTCCATTTCCAACATGATATGGTAAAGACATTGAAGTATATCTAATTTTAACGGGGAACATCTCTACCAAGAAAGCAGCTATGGGTCCATAAACCATGGTCACAAAAATAACTTGAATGAATACTAAAAATACCAGCATCCAGTTATCGCTACTATTAATTGTTTTAGTGATCTTTATTTCGATCTTATCTTTTCCTTTATCATCAAGGATAGTCTTTCCGTTTTCTTGGTGAATAATTTTGATTTCTTCTACTAAGGTGCCATCCGAAAATTCTTTTGAAGTAGTGTAAATCGAGTCTGATTTTATAGCATCTATGATTTTAACAGAAGGAATTATTTTTGTTTTTTCAACGATTTCAGTTTTTAAAGCCAAATCGGTTGTTTCATACATCGCTTTATAAATAGGACGATAAAGCAATATGGCAACGAGCATTCCTCCCATCATGATGTATTTTCGTCCCACTTTGTCACTTAGCCAACCAAAAAAGATAAAGAAAGGCGTTCCTAAAACCAATGCTATTCCTAGAAGCATATCCACTTGAGAAGAATCGACACTCATTACCGTTTTAAGGAAGTTCATAGCATAGAACTGACCAGTATACCAAACAACTCCTTGTCCCATTGTGGCTCCAAATAATGCTAACAATACAAATTTTAAATTGTATTTATTTCCAAAACTTTCTTTTAATGGATTAGACGTGGTTTTTCCTTCCGCTTTAGCTTTTGCGAAAACAGGAGATTCATGCATGTTTTTTCGGATTAAATAAGAGACCAAAACCATTAGGATTGAAACCCAAAAAGGTACTCTCCAACCCCATTCATCAAATGCTTCTTTAGACAATGCGCTTTTGGTTAAAAGAATAACCATCAATGAGATAAACAAACCAACCGTTGCAGTAGTTTGAATCCATGAGGTCCAATAGCCTTTTTGTCCTGCTGGAGCGTGTTCGGCCACATAAGTAGCTGCTCCACCATATTCACCTCCCAAGGCTAAACCTTGTAGTAAACGAAGAATTAATACCAACAAAGGAGCTACAAATCCTATTGTTTCATAACTTGGAATACACCCAATTAAAAAAGTGGCACCACCCATTAACAGTAAAGTTACCATGAAAGTATATTTTCTTCCAATGATATCTCCAAGTCTTCCAAAAAACAAGGCGCCAAACGGACGTACAACAAACCCAGCAGCAAAAGTCGCTAAGGTTGATAAGAACGCAGCCGTTGGATTATCTGAAGGGAAAAATTTAGTAGAAATCACCACGGCTAAACTTCCGAAAATGTAAAAGTCATACCATTCAATCATTGTTCCCATAGAGGATGCCGAAATAACTTTCCAGATTCCTTTAGTTGATTTATCACTCATATCTATTAATTTTTAAATTGATTAGTTCTTTTTTTAGAAAGTATAGGCACAAGAAATCATGTATCTCACATTTTTGACATCTCTTGCATTTAAGTCGGAGGCAGCACTTCCGTTCGTGTTTAAATCACCCCAAGTCGCTTTGGTGTATTCAACTTCTGGGGTTACTCTAAATTTGTTTTGCATAAAATCTACTCTTCCAGACAAACGCATTACATTGTCCACTACTCTATTTCCGGTAACGCCACGCATATAATATTTAGCGGTTTCACCAGGTGTAAATGTTCTTCCTGTACCGTCATTATAGGTCGTGCCAAAAAACAATCCGGGAGCTATTTTTTTTCCATTGCTAGCTAAATCTACCCAAAATGCGGTTGTTTTAGAAGCTTCATATTGCTCTACTTTTTCAGGCGAATTATAACCTACGAATCCACCTAACATCACTAAACTTTGCAAGTTCGTTCCAGAGATTCCGTAACCTTTAACTGAAAAATAATCATTGCAATATTTCACATACCCCATAATCGAACTACTTTTGACTTTTTCAGAGGTTCCCACTTTTGTATTGGAAGGCGTTAAGGTAAACTCTGTTAAAGGTTGCAACGTTTTAATTTCTCCACCAACACCGGCAATCCAATTTTTATTTTTGAATTGCAATTGTCCATGAAACGTTGGTAATGATGAATTTATAGATGCTGAATTTTGCGTACCAATAGAAGCTACCGTAGCTGTAAACTCTCTTTCTTTATAAGCTGTGATAGCGAAAGACAGTTCTTGAGTAAAATTATGCTTTACTCTAATTTGTGTCGCCCATCCAAAAGGGTTAAATAAAATTCCAGTATTAAAATTGGCGACTCCAGGAAAAACCTCTGGAATAAACGTAGGATACCAAGTTTGACCTAACACGAGAGAAGTTTTACTCCAATCCATGTTCACATACGCATGACGAAGGCGAAATAAACCAATGGAAGACCCTTCTACGTTCCCGAAAAAATCGCCTTCAAGAGTTCCCTTCATTTTAGCACCCCAAACATTCGGTCCTTTAACTTTGGTACCGAGTCGGGATACAACCGATAAAAAATTGGAGGAACCTACTGCATTAAAATCATTTCCAGCAGCAGGAGCATCTAATGGATATAAATTTAAATTTCCTTCTCGCACTTGAGAGGACTTCCGGGTGTCCCACATATAATCGGTTCTAATAAAACCGTAAACAGCTACATCCCATTCTTTTTCTACAGGAACATCAGGAACAGATGGCACCGTTGTAGTTGTTTGAGCAAAGCTTGAAGAAGCTATTGCTACTAAACAAAAAGTTACTAATTTTTTCATAATTATCAATTTGGTTGGTTTTTGATTTGTTAATCGAAATTCCAAAAAATAATTTATGAAAAAAATTGAAGTATATTTTTTTGTTAACTAAGTATAGTTAATCCTTAAAACGTTCCCATTTAATGAGCATAAATTTATCACCCAGCTCAGTAATAATCATGCCTGCCCCTGATAATTGTTCTTTATTTTTTAAATACTCCACCAGTTCCAAATGATTAAAAATTTTATAGGTAGGATGGTAATTGGGATGCGGTGGTTTTTTAATTTTAAACTCTTTTACCCAATTGCTTATAGAAACGTGAGAAACACCAATAATTCGCTCTATTTCACGATAACTTAAACCTTCCAAATACAATTGCAATGCTTTAGTTACATAATAGTCATCTATTTTTTTTCCTATTTTATTAACGGTAAAAAAATAATTACACGATTTGCATAAAAACCTTTGTCTATCTTTAATCACACCACTTTTTATGATATTTGTATTTTGACATTTTGGACAGCTTGGAGTGGTCATATATATAAAATTTGCATAAATATACCAATTTAGCAATTATGTTTTAATAAAAAACATAATTAATGTTAAAAAAAAATACAAAACACATAATTTAACTGCTAAATAATTATATTAAATACATTTATTACCTTGTGAGTCAAAAAGTTAAACTTCCTTATACTTCAATTTCATAACCGAAAAATAGTTAATAATTTTTAATTGGTTATTTATGAATTCACTATAATTTATATTAATTTGCAAGCAACAACAACAGCCTTTTTATGGAATTTGATCCTCAAAATCTAGAACAATCCGCAATATACAAACTCCTTACAGGATCTGTAATTCCAAGACCTATCGGCTGGATTTCAACTATTGATACGAACGGAATTAACAATCTTGCGCCTTTTTCCTACTTTAATGCAGTGGGTGAAGATCCGCCTCACGTAATGTTTTCTACCGTTCGCGGAAATGATACGAATAAAGACACTTTAAATAATGTATTGGCAACAAAGCAATTTGTAGTCAATATGGTCACCGAAGAGATTGTAGAACAAATGAATTTAACTTCGCAAGCGGTAAATTCAAACATTGATGAATTCCTTTTAGCCAAACTTACTCCTATCCCTTCTGTGAAAATAAAACCAATGCGTGTAAAGGAAAGTCCGATCACTTTTGAATGCGAATTAGTCCATCATTATTTTTTGGAAAACCATAAAACCGGCGGCGCTTGCATCATAATTGGCCGAATAGTGATGATGCACATTGACGAAAGTGTACTCTTGGATAACTACAAAATCAATATGGAAACCTATAAACCTGTTTCTCGTTTGGCAGGTTCAAATTATAGCAAAATAGGTGAAATTTTTTCCATCAAAAGAAACTAAAATGACCAAATTAGAAATTAATTGTGCGATGCAAATTCAAAAACCAATTCATGATGTTTTTGAAGCCATCGTTAATCCTGAAAGAATGTCCAATTACTTTATTTCTCAAAGTACTGGCATTATGGAAACTGGAAAAAACCTAATCTGGAAATTTCCTGAATTTGATTTTGAATGTCCTGTCAAAGTTCAAAAAGTAGAAAAAGACAAATACGTTTCCTTTTATTGGGAAAATTCTGGAGTCGATTTATTAGTCGAAATCTCTCTTTCAGAAAAAGAAAACAATTCTACTTTGGTAACTATTTCTGAAAAAAGCATGGAAAATAATGAAGTTGGATTAAAATGGCTTACTGGAAATTCATTCGGTTGGTCCAATTTTTTAGCCTGTCTAAAAGCCTATGTAGAATACAATATAAATTTGCGTAAAGGCGCTTTTGATTTTATGAAAAAATAAGAGTAAAAATATAATTAATGAGGTTTCGATTACTTCGTTCCTCGCAATAACAACATGAAAATAGTAGTAATTGGTGGCGGTCCTGGCGGACTATACTTTTCAATATTAACCAAAAAAGCCCTTCCACATTGTCAAATTGATGTGTATGAGCGTAACAAACCAGAGGATAGTTTCGGATTTGGAGTCGTTTTTTCTGATGAAACCTTAGGTGAATTCTTAAAACGTGATATGCAATCTTATGAGTTAATTCGTAGTGAATTTGCCTATTGGGATGATATTATAGTGGCGCGTAACGGACAAGAAGTAAGCATTGCAGGTAACGGGTTTTGCGGTTGTTCTCGAAAAACATTACTAAAATTATTGCACCAAAGATGTACAGAAGAAGGTGTAAATCTGCATTTTGAGCAGAATGTAGACAATTTAGAGCAATTCGCTGATGCCGATATTATTTTAGCTGCTGACGGAATTGCAAGCGGAATCCGAACGAAATACGAAAAAGAATTCGGCACCAAAATCGAAATGAAAAAAAATCGTTTCGTTTGGCTAGGATCTACAAAACCGTTAGACGCTTTTACCTATTTTTTTAGAAATACACCACATGGCTTAATCGTAGCGCATTCTTACCAATATCAGGAAGGAATGAGTACCTGGATTTTCGAATGTTCAGATGAAACCTGGCAAAATCACGGTTTTGAAGTGACTAACGAAGAAGATACTATTGCTAAAATTGAAGCCATTTTTGCTACCGAATTAGACGGTCATTCTCTTATTTCAAACAAATCACATTGGCGCCAATTTCCTCATGTTACGAACGAAAATTGGTACCATAAAAATATCGTTTTATTGGGTGATGCCAAAGCTACCGCGCATTATTCTATTGGTTCAGGAACAAAATTGGCCATGGATTCTGCTATTGGTTTATCCGATGCCGTAATCGCAAATCCAACCGATGTGCAAGCGGCGTTCCAACACTATGACAAAACCCGTAGAAATACGGTGGAGATGATTCAACACGCGGCTTTAGTCTCTTTAGATTGGTTCGAAAATATGAACCGTCACAACCAACATCCGTTTTACCAATTTGCTTTTGGTTGCATGACGCGTGCGAAGAAAGTAACGTATGAAAATTTGCAATTACGCGATAAATCGTTTACCGATAAAGTTTTAGAAGAATTTAATGACAATAACAATGTTAATGACAAAAATCAATCGGCAGCTTTTTCAACTTTCAAACTTAGAGATTTAGTACTGCCAAATCGAATCGTCATGGCGCCAATGGGACAATACAAAGCGATTGATGGCGTAGTCAACGATTGGCATTTTCAGCATTATACTTCTAGGGCTCTTGGTGGTTTAGGGTTAATTGTAACCGAAATGACTGCGATTTCTGAAACCGGTAGAATTACGGAAGGTTGCGCCGGAATTTATACCGAAAATCAAACAACCGAATGGAAACGAATCAACGATTTCATTCACCAACATACACCAACCAAAATCGGAATTCAATTAGGTCATTCGGGTCGAAAAGGTTGTTCAAAAATTCCATGGGAGGATTCATTTAATGGAACGAATTGGGAATTACTTTCTGCTTCAGCGATTCCCTTTAATGAAAATTCTGCTATGCCAAAGGAAATGACATTGGCAGATATGGATTTGGTAACTTCACAATTTGTACAAGCGACTATAAACGCTAATGAAGCCAATTTCGATATGATTGAATTACAAGCGCATCACGGATTTTTATTAGCCTCATTTTTATCACCGTTAACAAATACCAGAACCGATGCATTTGGCGGAAGTATCGAAAACAGATTAAAATTTCCTTTACGCGTTTTCACCGAAATTAGAAAAGCATTCCCAAAAGAAAAACCCATGTCAGTGCGAATTTCAGCAACCGATTGGGCTGAAAATGGAATTTCTGAAGCTGATGTGATCACAATTTCTGAAGCTTTCCAAAACGCTGGTGCCGACATTATTAATGTCTCCACAGGAAATACTGTCGCCCATCAAAAACCGCAAACAGGTAGAATGTGGCAAACGCCTTTTTCTGATGTAGTACGAAATACCGTTCATATTCCTACGATTACAGCTGGTTATATTCAAGATATTGACCAAATTAATACCATAATTTTAAATGGTCGTGCCGATTTAGTCGCTTTGGGAAGACCTTTGTTATTAGATGCTAATTTTGTTAGAAACGCGCAAGCGTACGAACAATTTAAAGCCACCGATATCCCGAACCCATACAAAATGGGAATATCTCATTTGTATCCGTTGAAATCTTCGGAACGAAAACAAAGTGAAGGCATGAAAAAAGCGTTGAAACCGAAAAGCAATAAATTATAAAAACCAAATAACAAATTCCAAATAAGTCTAGAAGTTGGAATTTGATTTTTTAAAATTGGAATTTTTAAATGAAACATTACGAAAATAATTTCGCTCCTAATAGTTTACCCAATCTGGAACTTCAACCCGATTATACTTTCTTAGATTTACCTCAATTCCACCAACCTGAAAGGCTCAATTGTGTGGCTAAATTACTCGACAATCATATTGCTGAAGGGCGAGGAAACAATATCTGCATTCGAACATTTGAAGCAACGTGGACCTATCAAGATTTATATGAAAAAGCCAATCAAATTGCTCATGTTTTAGTAGATGATTTGGGTTTAAAATCAGGGAATCGTGTTTTAATTCGTTCTGCGAATAATCCAATGATGGTAGCCTGTTGGTTTGCAATTTTAAAAGCGGGCGGAATTGTAGTCGCAACCATGCCACTACTTCGTTCTAAAGAATTAACAACCATTATCGATTGTGCCGAAATTTCTCATGCCTTTTGCGATAGTGAGTTGGTAGAGGAAATGAATTTAGTTAAATCTGATTTTCTAAAAAAAGTCAGTTTTTATAGAAATGCCGATTTAGAAAAATTAATGGAATCGAAGCCAAAAACATTTTATAATTACCTTTCTAAATCAGATGATGTTGCGCTAATTGGTTTCACTTCCGGAACCACAGGTCTGCCCAAAATGACCGCGCATTACCACAAGGATATTTTAAATATTTGCGAAGCTTTTCCTCAATATGCCTTACAACCCACTCAAAAAGATGTTTTTATCGGAAGTCCACCTCTTGGATTTACTTTCGGCTTGGGCGGTTTGGTATTGTTTCCAATGTATTTTGGTGCGTCCACATTTTTAATCGAAAAACCAACTCCTGATTTATTGCTTAGAGCTATTCAGGATTATAAAGTTACCATTTGTTTTACCGCTCCAACGGCTTGGCGCATCATTACAACGAAAGTCAATGAGTATAATGTTTCGAGTTTGAGAAAATGTGTCTCGGCCGGAGAAACCTTACCGTTAAAAGTTTGGCAAGATTGGTATGACGCCACTGGGTTAAAAATAATCGATGGAATTGGCGCTACAGAAATGCTTCATATTTTTATTTCCTCCAATGAAGAAAATATGAAACCGGGTGCCACCGGATTAGCAGTTACCGGCTATGAAGCCAAAATTATCGATGCAAACGGAAACGAAGTCCCAAGAAATGAACTGGGAAGACTAGCCGTTCGTGGTGTTACCGGTTGCAAATACCTAAATCGTGAAGACAAACAACGGGAATATGTGCAAAACGGTTGGAATATTACGGGTGATATTTTCAAACAAGATCAAGAAGGATATTTCTATTTTGTAGCACGTGGTGATGATATGATTATTTCTTCAGGCTATAATATTGCCGCAATTGAAGTAGAATCCGTACTTTTAACACACGAAGCCATTTTAGAATGCGCAGTCGTAGGTTTACCCGATGAAGAACGTGGTATGCTAGTTTGTGCTTATGTGGTATTGAAAGATTACAATGAAGCTTCGAATCAATTAGCAAAGGATATGCAATTGTGGTTCAAAGAAGTAGCTGCTCCTTATAAATATCCAAGATTGCTCTATTTTGTAGAGGCATTACCCAAAACAGAAACGGGTAAAATTCAGCGATTCAAGTTGAAGGAATAGTAGTAAAGAATTAAGACCAATAAAATTGCGAATTCATAAAAAAAACATTCGTGTATTCGTGGAAAAAAACATAAACAATGAAATACTTTATCAAAGAACAAAAAATAAAATTCAAGCATATAGATTATGCCGGAATTGTATTTTATCCCCGATTTTTAGAAATGCTAAACGATTTGGTAGAAGATTGGTTTGAAGAAGCTTTAGACCGACCTTTTTCAAAAATGCACCAATCCAATGGCATTCCAACAGTCGACTTAAAAGTACAGTTTAAAAAAGCGGCTCGCTTGGGGGAAGTTATTATCAAAGAACTTTGGGTTAAAGAATTGCGTTCTTCTTCCCTACTCTGCGGATTTATGTTCAAAAACCAACAAAATGAAACTATTTTAGAAGGAGAAGTGACGTTGGTTAATGTAAAAATTGGAGAAGATCGTTCCTCCATTTCTGCAGAAGCTTTTAATGAAACCATGCGAGAAAAAATAGGGTATTTTCTTATATCATAAATTATATTATGGAATTCAAAAAATTCAAAGCCGCCACAGTGCAAACATCACCTGTTTTTCTTAATGTAGAAAAAACTCTGGAAAAAGCCATTTCATTTATCAAAGAAGCAAGTCAAAATGGGGCACAATTGATTGCTTTTCCTGAAGTTTTCATAGCGGGTTATCCGTATTGGAATTGGGTCATGACACCTGTTCAAGGAAGTAAATGGTACGAACAATTATATAAATGTTCTGTAAAAACGGATGATGCTTCGATGCAACCGTTGTTTCAAGCAGCAAAAGAGCATAATATTCATATCGTAATCGGGATCAACGAACGTGGCGATAGTTATGGTGAAATTTACAACACCAATTTAATTATTAACAACCACGGGACTCTTATCGGAAAACACCGAAAGTTAGTCCCAACTTGGGCCGAAAAACTAACGTGGACCTCTGGTGATGGTTCTTCCTTAAAAGTATACAACACAGAAATTGGTCCGATTGGAACTTTAGCTTGTGGTGAAAATACAAATACTTTAGCGCGTTTTACTTTACTTTCTCAAGGCGAATTAATCCACATTGCCAATTATATCTCATTACCAGTGGCACCGCCCGATTATAACATGGCGGAAGCGATTAAAATTCGCGCAGCCGCGCATTCTTTCGAAGGAAAATTGTTTACCATTGTTTCGTGTTCTACTATTTCCAAAGAAATTATGGAAACATTGAAAGAAGATGTTCCAAATATTGAAGAATTATTAACTCGAAAAAACTCAGCTTTTTCAGGTTTTATTGGTCCGAACGGAGCAGTAATTGGCGAACCATTAATTGACGAAGAAGGAATGGTATATGCTGATATTGATTTGGAAAAGTGCATTCAACCCAAACAAATGCACGATATTTTAGGGCATTATAACCGATTTGATATTTTCGATTTGCGTGTAAATATCGCACCAACTCGTAAAATTACATTTGTAGATTCTCATGAAGAATTTAATAAAAAATAGACAAAAGTTGAAAGTCAAAAGTGAAAAGCCATTAACTCATCCTTTTAAACTTTCGACCTTAGACTTTAAGACTTAAATTATGGAAGATAAATTTTCAGACGATCAAATTGGTCGCGCCAGAGTACAAGATTCACCAGAATTAATCGCTTACTATAAAGAGTTAGAAACACTTGGAGCCGGTGCCTTATGGACAGTTGCCAACGATATTGAACCTTGGGAACCAAGAAGTTCATCTGTTCCGATGCTATGGAAATATGACGATTTACGTCAATTAGTACTAAAATCATCCGAATTAGTCACACCTGAACAAGCAGGAAGACGCGTCGTATATTTGGTAAACGACAAACGTAAAGATGTCAGTGCTGCTGTGGGATGGTTGTACACCGGAATTCAAGTAACACGTCCCGGCGAAAGTACTTCGGCTCACCGTCATCGGGCTTCCGCTTTGCGTTTTATTATGGAAGGAGACAAAGGATACACGGTTGTGGATGGCAATAAAATCATGTTGGAAGTCAACGATTTTGTCATCACTCCAAACTCCACTTGGCACGAACATGGTGTGGAAGAAGGTGGAAAAACCTGTATTTGGCAAGATGGTTTAGATATTCCGTTAGTCAATGCCTTGGAAGCAAATGATTATGCGGTGTTTGACGGAAAACAACCTTTAGTGAAACCTTTAAATTATTCCCCAATGGTGTATGGTTGTGCTGGAATTATTCCTGCCGACAAAGCCTGGGACAAACCGTATTCTCCCTTATTTAAATATTCCTGGAAAAACGTATATCCTGCACTTTTAGAAGCCCAAAAAGTGACTGAAGTGAATCTGTTTGATGGTATTTTTATGCAATATTCTAATCCGTTAACGGGCGGACACGTCATGCAAACCATGGGTGCCGCAATGCAATTACTACCCGCTGGTTTCAAAGGAAAAGCACACAAACACACGGGTTCGTTTGTGTACCAATGCGCCAAAGGAAAAGGCTATTCTATCATTAACGGAAAACGTTTCGATTGGAAGGAACGCGATATTTTTTGTGTTCCGTCATGGGCTTGGCACGAACATCATAATACCTCAGATTCGGAAGATGCTTGCTTATTCCAATTCAACGATTTACCAGTCATTGAAAGTTTAGGATTATTTCAATCGAGAGAATTAGAAGAAAACAACGGACATCAACAAGTTCAATAATAATATCAAATTCAAAAATCAATAACACTAAACTTTGCGAACTTTGCGTAAAACCTTGCGCTCTTTGCGGTTAAATACATAAATATGAAATTACTCACGTACAAAACACCAGACACCGAACCTCGTTTAGGGTTTATTCATAACAATCAAGTCATCGATATGGAAGATTTTGGTGAAATATCTAATTTTCCATTACCGAATGATATGTTGGAATTGATCGATATGGGATTTGAAATCATTGCTGAAATCACCGAATTAATAGCAGAAACGCCAAACAATTTCTTCGAAGAGATCGCCTATGAAATGAACGAAGTAACCTTCTTAGCACCCATCGAAAAACCTAGGAAAAATATCATCGGAATTGGTTTAAATTACACCGAACACGTGGCTGAAAGCGCCAGAACATTAGATACCACAGGTAAATTACCTGCAAAACCTATCATTTTCTCCAAACCACCAACCACCGTGACGGCTACCAATACCGAAGTCATTAAAAACACGAAATTGACAGCTCAATTAGATTGGGAAGTAGAATTAGCTGTGGTTATAGGTAAAAAAGGAAAATACGTTCCTAAATCTGAGGCATTAGATTATGTATTTGGCTATACTG
>JAGORP010000117.1 GCA_018062725.1 Flavobacterium sp. | reverse complement strand
AATGAATTTACCAGGCGGAGCCGAATTGGAGAAAGCAAGTAAATGAAAAAAATAAATCATCAATCAAACAAGGGCAGCGACAAGAAATTGAAGTTGCCCTTGTTATAATCATCCCATCATGAAAACTATAGTGTACATTGCCATTGCCGTGAGTTTGCTTTTGGCCAGTTGCAACAGTCAACCTACTTTGCAGAAGTTTTTTGTAGAAAATTCAGAGAAGAAAAATTTTATTGCCTTGGATGTTTCTGCCAATATTTTAAATGTGGCTTCCGAGCAACTCACAGCCGAGCAAAAAGAAGCCTTAGATGCATTTGATAATGTAAACATCATTGCTTTTAAAGCCGATGGAACGAATCAGAAAGAATATCAGTTTGAAAAAGACAAATTAAACGCAATACTTAAAGACGAAACTTACCAGCAATTGATTAAAGTAGGTTCGGGTAGCGAAGGCGCGTCGATTAGTTTTGTGGGAACTGAGGACAAAATTGAAGAATTCATCGTATATGCGAATAAGAAAGAAAATGGTTTTGCGGTCATTCGCGTGACCGGAGATGAGATGAATCCGAATCACATCATGACGATGCTATCGGTGCTTCAAAAATCAAACATCGATATGGAGCAACTCAAACCGTTGCAAGCATTGATGCAGTAAAAGAATGTTGAGGTTAGTTTATATAAAAATCCCGTTGGCTGATGCGAACGGGATTTTTTTTATTTTTTAAAGTATTTGAACGGTACGAATAGCATTCCGAAGCACTCGCCATCTCCTTTTCCAATGTGTTTGTGGTGCATTTTGTGTGCTCTTCGTACGCCTTTAGCATAGATATTATCAGCATTTCGGAAGAGTTTAAAACGTTGGTGAATAAAAATATCGTGTACGATGAAATACGCTAATCCGTATGCAAATATTCCGAGTCCGATTGAAATTCCGATTTCTAAAATTCCCTTTTGCCACAATAAAAAACATCCAATGCTTACTACGGCGTAAAAGATGAAAAAAGCATCGTTTCGCTCGAACCATGAATCGTGGTCTTTTTTATGGTGATCAGCGTGCAACACCCATAAAAATCCGTGCATCACATATTTATGGGTAAACCACGCCATAAACTCCATGATACAAAAAGTGAGGAAAAAAACTAAAATATGAATCCACATAATCTTATACTATTTAAATTTAGTAATTAACAAATATTAAACTTCAAAAAACAAAAAAACAAAAAACGAAATCCAATTTAGATGATGTTTAATCTATAGTTGACGTAACACTTTGCTAACAATCCGATTTTTTGATAATCAGAAACCCGTACACGCGTGTTTTTGATTTCGACGGATGGCGTTTTTTTTAATTTGGTCAGTAACTTTTTATAATAAATATAGGCAGTGTATACTCCGAATTTAGCTTCGATCGGCAACTGAACAATTCCTTTGTAACCTGCGTCAAAATCGGCTTCAATTTCCTTAATGATTTCGTTTTTCGATTGTTCGTCGAGTTGCGATAAATCGGTGTTTGGGAAATACGTTCGATTTAAATCTTCGTAATCGGCTTTTAAATCGCGCAGGAAATTTACTTTTTGGAAAGCAGAACCTAAGCGCATGGCCGACTGTTCTAATTGGTTGTATTTCTCTTGATCGCCGTTTACAAAAACTTTCAGACACATCAGACCCACTACATCGGCAGAACCATAAATGTACTCATTATATTCGGCAAAAGTAGCGTACTTATTTTTGACCAAATCCATTTTCATGCTTTTCATGAACGCCTGAATCAGTTCAACTGGAATCTGATAATTATGAACAGTATGTTGAAACGAATTTAGAACTGGGTTTAAACTGATTTTGTTTTGTAACGCCAATTTTAAATCGTTTTCAAACAATTCAAATAAGTCTTCTTTGTTGTAATCGTGAAACGAATCTACAATTTCATCCGCAAAACGAACAAACCCGTAGATGTTATAAATATCTTGTCGGATGCTTGGCGAGAGCATTTTTACAGCAGTTGAAAATGAAGTACTGTACGACTTGGTGACATTTTTACTGCATTCAAACGATACGGTATCAAAAAGTGATTTCATAGGATAGTAACTTTATATTCTAGCTGTATTTACGAATTAAATCGGCCACGAGTTTCCCCGAAATTAATGCGGGTGGAACACCTGGTCCGGGAACAGTCAACTGACCGGTAAAGTATAATTTTTTTACTTTTTTACTTTTTAATTTTGGTCTTAGAAATGCGGTTTGTAACAATGTATTAGCCATTCCATATGCATTTCCTTTATAAGAATTATAATCCTCTTTGAAGTCATTTACACAAAACGAGTCCTTAAAGATAATATTATTTTTAAGACTTTGATTTGTCAGTTGCTCTAAACGAGTGATTATTTTTTCAAAATACAATTCTCTGATTTCTTCATTGTCTTCCAAATTAGGTGCAATGGGAACTAAAAAAAAGGCGTTTTCACAATTTTCAGGCGCTGTGTGTTGGTTTGTAATTGAGGTAAAATTTGCATAAAAAAGTGGTTCTTCAGGCCATTGCGGTGCATCGTATATGTCTTCAGCATGTTTTTCGAAATCAGTATCAAAAAATAGATTGTGATGGCACACATTAATTAATTTTTTATTGAAACCAACATAAAAGAGCAAAGACGATGGAGCAAATACTTTTTTATCCCAATACGATTCTGAATATTGTCTATATTGTTCAGGTAAAAGTGTTTCTGTATGATGGTAATCGGCTCCGGAAAGAATAATATCAGCTTGAATTAATTCTCCATTTATTTTTAGTGCACTTGCGCTATTATTGGTAACAATGATTTCTTCAACTGAAGCATTTGTTTCAAATTGAACTCCAAGTTCTTGACCTAATGTTATCATGGCTTGAATTACATCAAAGAAACCATTTTTAGGTTGCCATGTTCCAAGACCGAAGTCGGCATAATTCATAAAATTATAGAACGATGGAGTTTCGGAAGGTTTTGCACCTAAAAACAAGACCGGAAATTCTAGAATTTGCTGCAATTTTCTACTTTTAATTTTTTTTCTAACATCTCTTTTAATATTGGAAAAAAATTGATCGAGTTTCAATGCAGTTTGAGGTGTTATAAGTTCCAGTATTGATTCTCCTGGTCTGTACACTAAATCTTTTATTGCAATTTGATAATTACTTTTTGCTTCGTTAATAAAGGCGCGAAGTTTTGCTCCACTTCCTGTTTCAATTTTTTCAAAATCAGCTAGTATCGTTTCCAAATCATCCGAAACATCAAACGAATCATCTTTGCCAAAAAACACTCGGTAGCCTGGCGATAGTTTATCTAATTGATAATAATCACTTGGCTTTTTATTAAAATCGGCGAAAAAACTTTCAAATACATCGGGCATCCAATACCAAGATGGTCCCATGTCAAATACGAATCCTTCTTTTTTTAATTGTCGTGCACGTCCACCTAAACTACTATTTTTTTCGTATACAGTAACATCATGACCTTGTTGAGCCAAATAACAACTTGCTGCGAGTGCAGAAAATCCGGAACCAATTATTTTTATTTTCTTTCTCATATTGTTTAACAAAAATAATAAAAAGTTAAACAAAAAAAAGCATTTAAGATAACTTTATAACTTTTCGGAGAATCGTTCAATTGAATTAAAAATTTGGATATTTGGGGCGGTATTTTTTTCATGGATGAATTCGGTCATTCTACCTAAGAGCCATAGTTCGGTATCAGAATCGAGTATTTTAGTTTTAAATTCAGAAATATAATTATTGATTTCGGCTTTTGTGGGTTCAACAGTAGCATAGCAAACATATACTAGTGAATCAAAATATTTTTTAACATCCAACAAACTTTCCATCGGAACACTTTCGCCTAAATATATGGTTTTGTAACCATTCATGAGAATTTCATAATTCAGATACATTAGACCTAACTCATGAATTTCATTGGACGGTAAATATAGCACAAAGATTTTGTCAAAACGAGTTGGCTCCTTGATTTGTAGACTCTCCGTATTGATTAATATCTTTTGTTTAATTAAATAGGTGATAAAATGCTCGTGTGCTGGTGTGATGGTTTCGGCTTGCCATAAAAACCCAATTTCGGTGATTAATGGTATAAAGACTTCAAAAAACACTTCTCTGAATGATTTTTGAGACAAGAGATGATCATAGGTTCTAAAGAATAAGCCTTGATCAAAATTCATCATGGCCAATTTGAATGCACTTATTGCATGATTTTTGGCGCTTTTTTCGGAGATGATTTCTCTTACAAGAGAGTTGACTTTATCATTATCTAATTTGGATATTTTAGAAATTTTATATCCGTAATCATGTAAAAGAGTAATGTTCAGTAACTTTTGAAGTGCTGATAAATCATACAATCGAATATTGGTTTCGGTACGCATGGGTTGAAGCACGTCGTAGCGTTTTTCCCATATTCTGATGGTGTGCGCTTTGATTCCAGATAAGTTTTCTAGATCTTTTATACTGAATGAGCTTTTAATATTGTTCATAGTATTTATAAAAAAGTTAAACAAAAGTAATGAATTATATCCAATTGATGCTTTTGTTTTGAATTTATTTGTAATAATATGATTTTGGTCTAAGAAAAAAGCTTATTGGTAGTATAATGTCGAAGGAAAGGGTACACTCAAAAAATAAGTCATGCAATAATATACTTTTTGGGAGTTCCTTAATGATTAAGAGGCTTAACTATTCCAGTGGTTCATTTGCGAAGAGTTTTTCTTTGATTTTTAAATAGTAAAATAAAACATATAATTTTAGACTATTGCTTCCAAACCATCAATATAATCATCTAATCCCAGGCGGTTTATGAAATCATTCGAGAACATTTTGGCCATATCTGGACGTAATAATCGACTGCGTTGTTTGATCCACTCTTCTTTTTTTTCAGGATACATGATGTCTATAAGCGAGGGATAACTCCAATCGGCATTTTTTCCCCAATGTAAGGTAAAGTCAATTCCTGCTTCATCAAAGGCTTTGATGATTTTATTTTGAACGAGTAATTGATTGTCTGCTGGTATCCATTGTATGCCATCCATATGAATAACGGCAGTGACTGGAAATTTATGAAAACCAAGTGTAGCTTTAGTTTGGCGAACCAATTTGATGGCACTCAGTCCCGGTGCTCTGTTTGTATCGAAAATTTCCAACCATATATTCATAGCCCGATGTAATTCATTTTGATTTACGCCTAAAGCCCATGAAAATCCAGGTTGTTGAAAAGTAACAGAACGAAAGATGTCACCTAATGTGCCTATCATAGGAGCTGTGTCTTTTTTTGGATTAGGCATGGCATCACCTTGAATGAGTCTAGTCAGTAGTTTTGTGACTTTCATGTCACTTTTTTCAAGTGCCCACCGCATAAGATGGAATAGGTCGGGATGTAATTGTGTTGCTATTTCAACTTCTGGATATATCGTTTGTTGAAATGGAATTTTGTACACTACCTCGGCCACGCAATCTTTAGTGTATTGATTAATGTACGTTTTAAAATGATACGGACGAA
>JAGORP010000118.1 GCA_018062725.1 Flavobacterium sp. | reverse complement strand
CTTCTACTTATTACAAAGGTGGCCATGGTGCAAAAATAATCATCCAGTTCGCTCGCAGTCCGGTTTACCACAAAAGATATAAACAAATTTAAAAACAATTAGCAAAACCAAATCTGAAGCAGTACAAAAAAACAAAACCCTACAAACGCAATGTTCATAGGGTTTCTTAATTAACCGATGTGGTCCCACCTGGGCTCGAACCAGGGACCACCTGATTATGAGTCAGGTGCTCTAACCAACTGAGCTATAGGACCGGTTAGAATTTACTGAATCACAAATTAATGAGCATTCAGCGAATAAAGCGGGGCTTTATTTGAGGTTGCAATATTACTATATTTTTTAACGACTTCAAAATTATTATGCAATTTCTTGACATAATTCTATCAAGACACCGTTAGTCGTTTTCGGGTGTAAAAAGGCAACCAGCTTATTGTCAGCTCCTTTTTTAGGAATTTCATTCAAAACCATAAACCCTTTTGCTTTTAATCGTGCTATTTCAGTATAAATATTTTCCACATCAAAAGCAATATGATGAATTCCCTCCCCTTTTTTCTCAATAAATTTAGCAATGGGACTCTCGGCATTCGTAGCTTCTAACAATTCAATTTTATTAGGTCCATTCATAAAAAAGGATGTTTTCACCCCTTCACTTTCAACTTCTTCTTCTTTATAAGCTGCAGCTCCGAATAATTTTTCAAAAAGCAAATTGGATGCTTCCAAACTTTTGACAGCAATCCCTATGTGTTCAATTTTTCTCATTATAAACGCTTAAAGTTGCAAATATAAAACATTGTCGGCTTGTTACTTTGCCCTTTTTAAACTAAAAATTGTATTTTTGCACTATGGAAACAAATAGACAAAAGAAAATAGGAAGCGTTTTACAAAAAGATTTGGTAGATATCTTACAGGGTGAAATACGCAAGAACGGAATTACCAACCTTGTTATTTCTGTTTCTAAAGTAAGCGTAACCACCGATTTGGGTGTAGCTAAAGTATATTTAAGCGTGTTTCCACAAGACAAAGCAATCGAAATTCTTGAAGCCGTAAAATCAAACATGCCGCTAATTAAACACGATTTATCACAACGTGTTAAATTGCAATTACGAAAAGTTCCCAATTTGTCTTTTTATATAGACGACAGCTTAGATTATATCGAAAAGATTGACGACGCCTTAACTGGCAAAGAAAACCCTATTGAAAACCCAGATCTTTTAGAAAAAAGAAAGAAATCATAATTTGAATTTTCCGCTTTACATAGCCAAACGCTACTTGAAAACTTCAAGCACCAATAATGCTATCAACATTATTACAAAAATTGCTGGAGTAGGCATTATTGTAGGAGCAATGGCCTTGTTTATCGTACTCTCCGTTTTTAGCGGTTTAAAAGATTTTAGCCTTTCGTTTAGTAATGATTTTGATCCTGATTTAAAAATAATCCCTGCAAAAGGTAAATCATTATTCATTTCAGAAATACAATCGAAAAAATTGAAAACCATAGATGGAATTCGATTTTATAGCCAAGTTATTGAAGAGAAAGCACTTTTTGTCTACAAAGGAAAAGAACAAGTAGCCGAATTAAAAGGCATAGACAACCAGTACAACAATGTAAACAAAGTTCAAAAAACGATTTATCAAGGACAATGGCTAACCAATAGAACACCACAAGTTGTAGTTGGAAATGGAATTTCGCGAAAACTTTCTATGGGCCTATTTGATTTAAACAATAATTTTGAGATTTTCGTGCCCAAACCTGGCAAAGGAACCATTTCAAGCGCCGAGGAAGCATTTAATAAATCCAGCTTGATACCTGTTGGAATTTATGCTATAAACGATGAATTGGATTCAAAATACGTATTTACCGACTTACGACTTGCTCAAGAATTACTTCAATACAATGAGAATCAAATTTCGGGGATAGAAATTCGAATCGATTCGGTAGCAAATGAAAAAAATATAATTGCGCAGCTCAATACAATCTTTGGCAACAAAGTAACAATTAAAAACCGAGCCCAATTAAATGACAGTTTGCACAAAATGCTAAACACCGAAAATACTGCCATTTATTTAATTTTTACGCTGGTAATTATCATGACTCTTTTTACCCTTGCCGGTGCCATCATTATGATGATCCTAGACAAACATTCCAATTTGAAAACTTTATATAGCGTGGGAACCCAAATCCTACAGCTCAAACAAATATTTTTATTACAAGGAATTTTACTTACTATAGCAGGAGGAATCATTGGCATCTTTCTGGGTTTTATATTAGTCATTATTCAGTTAAAATTTAAACTTATAATGATTACAGAAACGTTACCCTATCCTATAAAAATTGAATGGATAAATTTCGGAATTGTATTTGGAACTATTTTCGTCTTAGGTTTTATCGCTTCCTATATTGCCAGCAGTAGGGTTACTAAAAAACTTTTGGAAAACTAATTTATCCCAATAACTTTTTGTGCACACCTCAAAAAAGGACTTTTTAACTTGTGAATTTATTTTCGCAAATGAAAAAATAAAAATACTTTCATAAAAAAAGCAAATAAAAGTTTTGAGGAGCAAATATTTTTTATATTTTTACGCGGTATGAAAAATGCTCCAAAAAATATCAGCCTTTTATTAATGACAGTTGTGTGCTTGTTGTTTACAACAGTCATGTTTAGCGCGAACACACCACCACCGCCACCAACTCCAGACCCACCAGGGTTGCCAATTGATCAAAATATACTTATTTTGATTTTAGTTGCGGTAGTTTTTGGTTGTTATTCCTTAGTGAAAAATCCTAAAAAACAAATATAAACCTCTTAATTGAGGTTTTTTTATTGTCCAAACCTGTTAGTTATTGTTTTTGTAGCTCAAAATCAAATAGATTTTAATAGTATTTCAAATGGAGGAAAATATTTTCACTGACGAATATTTTATGAAAAAAGCGTTGCAAGAAGCCGAAGCTGCGTATGAAAAAGGGGAGATTCCGGTTGGAGCTGTAATTGTAATCAACGATCGTGTGATTGCCAGAAGCCACAATTTGACAGAATTACTAAACGATGTAACTGCACATGCAGAAATGCAAGCCATAACAGCTTCTGCAAATTTCTTAGGCGGAAAATATTTAAAAAACTGCACACTCTACGTAACCTTAGAACCCTGTCAAATGTGCGCAGGTGCTTTATATTGGAGCCAAATCACAAAAATAGTTTGTGGGGCATCCGACGAAAAAAGAGGCTATAGAGCGATGGGAGCAAAATTGCATCCTAAAACCGAAATTGTTTTCGGCGTTCTAGAAGAATCGTGTGCAACACTCATGAAAGAGTTTTTTAAAAAGAAAAGGTAAATCATTTCATTTTACCCTTCTCATAATAACAAAAAAACCACGCCTAAGCGTGGTTTGTACCTTCATTCGGTAATCAAAAAATATTTTATATTAATCGATAACTACTACGTTTGTAGCAACTTTACCTTTACGACCATCTTCTTCTTCGAAAGAAACTTTGTCACCTTCTTTTAACTCTTTACCGTTAGTTCCAGTAACGTGAACAAAAATATCCACACCTGTTTCGTCATCGGTGATGAATCCAAAACCTTTAGATTCAACGAAAAATTTTACTTTACCTGTTTGCATTCTTTTAATAAAAATAAATTAATAAGTTCCAAAGATAAAATTTTTATCGAAACAAAAAAGTTTTATTGAAACTTTTTCAAAATCAACCGATTAATAAAAACAAAAAAGAGAACCGTAGTTCTCTTTAAGTTATTGTAAATTAAGCTGTATTGACAGTTCGTCTAGCTGTTTTGTATCAATTACAGAGGGCGCATCAATCATTACATCGCGTCCTGAATTATTTTTCGGAAACGCAATAAAATCTCGAATGGTTTCTTGTCCACCTAAAATAGCGACCAATCTGTCCAAACCGAAGGCTAATCCACCGTGTGGCGGTGCACCAAATTGAAAGGCACTCATTAAAAAGCCAAACTGATTTTCCGCTTCTTCTTTGGTAAAACCTAGCAATTCAAACATTCTTGCTTGCAAATCCTTGTCATGGATACGAATAGAACCTCCTCCGATTTCATTTCCATTCAATACCATATCATAAGCATTTGCTCTAATTTTTCCTGGCTCGGTAGTGATTAAATGCAAATCTTCCGGTTTTGGTGAAGTAAACGGATGGTGCATTGCGTGGTATCTTTCGCTTTCTTCATCCCATTCCAACAATGGAAAATCTACAACCCACAAAGGTGCAAATTCATCGGGTTTACGCAACCCTAAACGCGTGGCAATTTCCATACGAAGTGCACTTAATTGTGTTCTTGTTTTATTAGCTGGACCCGAAAGTACAAAAATCATATCCCCAGCTTTGGCCCCAGTAGCTTTTGCCCAGTTCGACAAATCGTCTTGATCGTAGAATTTATCTACCGATGATTTATACGTTCCGTCTTCATTACATTTTACATACACCATTCCTGATGCACCCACTTGAGGACGTTTTACCCAATCAATGAATCCATCAATTTCTTTACGAGTGTATTCGCCAGCACCTGGAACTGCGATTCCAACTACTAATTCAGCGGAATTGAATACTGGAAAATCTTTATGTTGCGCGACTGCATTCAACTCGCCAAATTCCATTCCGAAACGAATGTCTGGCTTATCATTACCGTAGGTTTTCATGGCATAATCATAGGTAATTCGTGGAAATTTATCTACTTCAATTCCTTTGATTTCTTTTAATAAATGACGCGTTAACCCTTCAAACATATTCAAAATATCCTCTTGATCTACGAAGGCCATTTCACAATCGATTTGTGTAAACTCCGGCTGACGGTCAGCACGCAAATCTTCATCACGGAAACACTTTACAATCTGGAAATATTTATCCATACCACCCACCATCAATAATTGCTTGAAAGTTTGTGGGGACTGTGGTAAGGCATAAAACTGCCCTGGATTCATACGGCTTGGCACTACGAAATCACGAGCTCCTTCTGGAGTAGATTTGATTAAATAAGGTGTTTCAACTTCGCAAAAATCTTGATTAGAAAGGTACTTTCTAACTTCCATCGCAACTTTATGACGAAACAACAAACTGTCCTTTACCGGATTTCTTCTAATATCTAAATAACGATATTTCATACGAATATCTTCTCCTCCATCGGTTTCATTTTCGATAGTAAAAGGCGGTGTAATAGCCGAATTCAAAATAGTTAATTCGGAAACTAAAATTTCAATATCACCAGTAGTCATGTTTGGGTTTTTCGACTCACGTTCAATTACTTTTCCTTTCACTTGAATCACAAATTCACGTCCGAGCGTTTTTGCTAATTCAAACATCGCTTTCTCGGAACGATTCTCGTCAAAAATTAATTGTGTAATTCCGTAACGATCACGCAAATCGACCCAGATCATAAATCCTTTGTCGCGTGATTTTTGAACCCAACCTGAAAGGGTAACTTCTGTATTGATATGTGATGCGTTTAGTTCTCCGCAATTATGACTTCTGTACATGATAAAAAAATTTGAATGCAAA
>JAGORP010000026.1:14557-21859 GCA_018062725.1 Flavobacterium sp. | reverse complement strand
TTTTGAAGGAGAAGAGCATCCCAAAACGAAAAGGATACAAAGCGAGAAGAAATAGTATTTTGTTTTCATAATCTTCAAATTATTGTTCCCACAAAGTAAAACAATTTTCTAGTGTCAAACGATAAAAAATAGTTGATAATTCGGTTCCAATTAAATTGTATTTCAAGTGTAGTAATCCTATTTTTGTAAATTAAGACACGCTTTATTTCCCATGCAAAAATACATCAGTCAACTCAATGAAGCCCAACAAGCGCCCGTTTATCAAAAAGACGGACCAATGATTATTATTGCCGGTGCCGGTTCGGGTAAAACTCGTGTGTTAACCATGCGCATTGCTTACTTAATGAGTCTTGGTGTCGATGCATTCTCTATTTTGGCACTGACTTTTACCAATAAAGCAGCGCGTGAAATGAAAAAGCGTATTGCAGACATCGTAGGAACCAACGAAGCCAAAAATCTGTGGATGGGAACATTTCACTCTGTTTTTGCCCGCATCTTACGCAGTGAAGCCGATAAATTAGGCTATCCTTCTAATTTTACTATTTATGATACTCAGGATTCGGTGCGACTGATTTCAGCCATCATCAAAGAAATGCAACTCGACCGCGACATCTACAAACCAAAGCAAGTTTTAGGAAGGATTTCGTCTTATAAAAACTCGTTGATTACCGTAAAAGCCTATCAAAACAATCCCGAATTGCAAGAGCAAGATGCGATGTCAAAAAAACCGCGTTTGGGTGAAATCTATTCCAATTATGTAGATCGATGTTTCAAAGCCGGAGCTATGGATTTTGATGATTTACTATTAAAAACCAACGAATTACTGAATCGTTTTCCGGATGTGTTGGCCAAATACCAAGACCGTTTTCGCTATATTATGGTGGATGAGTACCAAGATACCAATCACTCGCAGTATTTGATTGTTCGTGCGTTATCGGATCGTTTTCAGAACATTTGTGTGGTAGGCGATGATGCGCAGAGTATTTACGCGTTTCGTGGTGCCAACATCAACAACATTCTTAATTTTCAAAAGGATTACGAAAACGTAAAAACCTATCGTTTGGAGCAAAATTACCGTTCCACCAAAAACATCGTGGAAGCGGCCAATTCCATCATCGAAAAGAATAAAACCAAACTCGATAAAGTCGTGTGGACGGCTAACGATTTCGGACCCAAAATTAAAGTCCACCGCAGTATCACCGACGGAGAAGAAGGTCGTTTTGTAGCGGGAGAAATATTCGAACAAAAAATGCGCAACCAATTGCATAATGGTCAATTTGCCATTTTGTACCGAACCAATGCTCAATCGCGTGCCATGGAAGATGCCTTGCGTAAACGCGATATTCCGTATCGAATTTATGGTGGATTGTCGTTCTACCAACGCAAAGAAATAAAAGACGTTTTGTGTTATTTGCGTTTAGTCATCAATCTAAAAGACGAAGAAGCACTCATTCGGGTTATTAACTATCCCGCCAGAGGAATAGGTGATACGACTATTGAAAAACTCACCGTCGCAGCTAATCATTACAAGCGTTCCATTTTTGAAGTGATGGAACACATTGATAAAATTGATTTGAAATTGAACTCAGGTACCAAACAAAAGCTTAGCGATTTTGTTTTGATGATCAAAAGTTTTCAAGTCATCAACGAAAATCAGGACGCTTTTTACTTAACTGAACACGTGACCAAAAAAACAGGTTTGGTGCAAGAGTTGAAGAAAGACGGAACTCCGGAAGGAATTGCCCGGATTGAAAATATCGAAGAATTACTCAACGGTATCAAAGATTTTACCGAAGGACAAATCGAAATTGATGGCGCACGCGGCGCATTATCTGAGTTTTTGGAAGATGTTGCGCTGGCAACCGATTTAGATAAAGATACGGGCGATGATGATCGTGTGGCATTGATGACCATTCACTTGGCCAAAGGATTGGAATTTCCGTACGTTTTTGTGGTGGGAATGGAAGAAGATTTATTCCCAAGTGCCATGAGTATGAATACACGAAGCGAATTGGAGGAAGAACGCCGTTTGTTTTACGTTGCCCTAACTCGTGCCGAACAACAAGCGTATTTGACTTATGCACAGTCGCGGTACCGTTGGGGAAAACTGACCGACAGCGAGCCATCCCGATTTATAGAAGAAATAAAAGACGAGTATCTAGAATACATCAATCCGCGTGAAAGCGACAGTTACCGCTATAAACCGATGATGGATTTGGATATTTTTGGCGACATCGATAAATCGAAATTGCGTCTAGCCAAACCAGTAGCTGGAACGCCGCCAAAAAAATACGGCGATGAACCTGTTTCTTCATCTACTATTCGTAAATTGAAACCCGTTTCCTCCAACGGACAAAGCGCTACCAATTTGTTTGATAGTAAATTAACGGTAGGGAATATTGTCATGCACGAGCGATTTGGTAAAGGTGAAATCCTAAATTTGGAAGGCGCGGGAGCGGATAAAAAAGCAGAAATCAAATTTGACGTAGGCGGAATTAAGAAATTACTGTTGCGTTTTGCCAAATTGGATGTGATAGGTTAAGAAAAATTAATTAGTCAATTAGCAAATGTGTCAAGTAGCAATCTCATTGACACATTTTCAAATTGACACATTTTCAAATTATAAAATGAGTCAATTCATCAAAATATACGAAGACAATCCCAACGAAGCCGCCATTAAAAAAGTGGTGAGCGTCTTGCGTGACGGCGGATTAATCATTTATCCTACCGATACGGTATACGGATTGGGTTGCGACATCACCAATACCAAAGCGTTGGAACGCATTGCTAAAATCAAAGGAATCAAATTAGAAAAAGCCAACTTTTCTTTTATTTGCAGCGATTTGAGTAATTTGTCCGATTATGTCAAACAAATCAATACGTCGACGTTTAAGATTTTAAAACGTGCGTTACCCGGACCGTACACGTTCATTCTGCCCGGAAACAACGATTTACCCAAAGAATTTAGAAAGAAAAAAACCGTCGGAATTCGGGTGCCCGATAACAACATAACCATCGAAATTGTGAAAATGTTGGGCAATCCCATTGTGTCGACTTCCATCCACGATGAAGATGAGGTGTTAGAATATTCAACCGATCCTGAATTGATTTTTGAAAAATGGCAAAATCTAGTCGATTTAGTTATTGACGGTGGTTATGGGGATAATATTCCGTCTACGATTATTGATTTATCCGGACCAGAACCTGAAGTAATTCGGGAAGGTAAGGGTGATGTTGATATTATTTAGGAAAAGAATAGAGAATAGAAAATAGAGAATAGAAAATAGAAAATAGAATAAAGCTAAAAGAAATACCTTAGATTAGAACCGACAATCAACAACCGACAACCGACAACAGATAACAAAAAAAAACGCCTCAATTTCTCAAGGCGTTTTTTATATTTTAAATCCGAATTAATTTTTCGATAAATTCTTCATTTCTTTTTCAATCATTTCGTAGAACTCATCGATTTTTGGTAAAATCACAATACGAGTTCTTCTATTTTTTGAACGGTTTTCTACCGTATTGTTTTCAACTAATGGCACAAACTCTCCACGTCCAGCTGCGATGATTTGCTTCGGATTTACACTTAAATCACGTGTTAAAACACGAGTAATTGCTGTGGCTCTTTTGACACTCAAATCCCAGTTGTCTAGTAAAATTGCGTTTCCAGTAAACGGAACATTATCGGTATGGCCTTCGACCATACATTCAAACGTTGGCTTGTCGTTGATGATTTTAGCTACTTTAGCCAAAACTTCTTTGGCACGGTCCGATACCACGTAGCTTCCGCTTTTGAACAACAATTTATCAGCAATAGAGATAAAAACTACTCCTTTTTCTACGTTTACTTCTATGTCGGGATCCGAAACACCCACCGAACTTTTAATACTCGTTACCAAAGCCAAGGTAACCGAATCTTTTTTGGTCAATGCGTCTTGCAATCTCGAAATTTTAAGATCTTTTTCTTTAATCGATTCGAGTGCTTTTTCAATATTAGACGCACCTTGTTGAGTCAACGTGGTCATGTTGCCCATATTGTTGATTAAATCAGAATTGTTTTTCTTTAAAAAGTCGTTTTGTTGTGACAACGCTTCTTTTTCAGTCAAACATAAGTTCAATTTAACCGTGGTAGAATTCAATAAATCTTGACATTCTTTGTTTTTCAATTCAAGTTCCGCTATTTTCTTTTTAGTCCCGCAAGACGTTAAAGTAAGCGTTACAGCAGTAAGGATTACAATTAATTTTCTCATACTTTTATATTAATTAGGTGGTACAAAATTACACTATTTAAACGTAAAAGTTTTGCTTTTCACCTCTAAAGAAATGTTAAATCACTTTTCAAAAGTGGTTTTTCTTTGAATGAAGTAATCGTAAACGATGCTTTTTACGCTATAATACGTATCTTTTTGTATCAATCCTCTTTTTTTGTAGGCATTTTTAAATAAGGAATAGAACGAAAAATGCGCTTGAAGAATAGCCCAAAAGTGTTTCCATTTTCCTTTTAAGAGAAACTGAATTCCAGCCACGCCATCCAAGACAAGTCGGATGAATAGTATCGGAATCAATTGATGGTCAGGAATGTTCTTCACCAACATCAATAAGGAATTTCGGAAATTTAAAAAGGTTTTTCGCGGGTTTCCCTCGTTCAAGGTTGCTCCGCCCACATGATACACTGCCGATTTTGAAGTATACTTAGCTCGATACCCCAAATTAAACGCGCGCCAACACAAATCGATTTCTTCTTGATGGGCAAAAAAATCAGCGTCAAATCCGTTTAGGCTTTTAAAAAGTTTTTTACGGATGAATAAACACGCACCCGAAGCCCAAAAAATCTCACACTCGTCGTCGTATTGCTGTACATCTTTTTCTAACGTATCAAAAATCCGACCTCGACAATACGGATAGCCATATTTATCAATAAATCCGCCTGCGGCACCAGCATATTCAAAATACTCTTTGTTTTTAAAATCTAAGATTTTAGGTTGAATGATGCCGATTTCGGGTTCGGTTTCAAAAATAGATAGAATAGGAGCGAGCCAATTTTTAGTCACTTCTATATCCGAATTTACTAAGGCGTAATACTCTTCTTCAACGTGTTCTAACGCCACATTGTAACCTTTCGCAAATCCGTAATTGGAATCGTTGTATATGATTTGTACCGATGGGAATTGTTCTTTGATTACTGTAATCGACGCATCAGTCGACGCATTATCGGCCACATAAATCGTAGCTTCCTCTGAAAATGCAACCACCGAAGGCAAAAACTGTTCTAACAATTTCGCTCCGTTCCAATTCAGAATCACAACCGCTATTTTTTTCAAAATGAATTATTTAGTAGAATAATCGGGTAATTGGTTCAAGAAAATATACTTTTCATTTTCAAAATCCATTTGGCAAAAGTAATGATTTAGTCCGTTAGTTACCATTAAGAATTCTGCTTTTAAAGTCAGGTTGTACCGTGCAATTTGATCGAAGGTTTCTTGAGTAATTTTTACTTCTGGCGCTTTGCATTCAACCAATAGAAATAAATCGCCATTAGGCTGAAAAACAACAACATCGTAGCGCTTACTTAACGCATTGACTTTGATTAATTTCTCCACATTGAGGTATGATTTTGGGTACTTTTTCTCTTCCAACAAAAACGTAACCACATGCTGACGCACCCATTCTTCGGGTGTGAGAATGATGAATTTTTTCCTTATTTCATCAAAGATAGCAACTTTATTTTCACTATTTTTGAAGCGAAACGAATAGGAAGGAAAATTGAGTTTTTGCAAAATAAAAGGTTTATAGTTTATGGTTAATAGTTTTTAGTTAGTATGGCAAAAATAGAAAAATTTGAAGACTTAGAAATTTGGAATTTATCAAGAGAAATTTGTAGTGACATAGAATATTTATTTGAAGCAACAAATTTAGGGAAAAGGTTTTCAATTAGAGATCAGATGGACAGAAGTTCAGGTTCAATAATGGATAATATTGCTGAGGGTTTTGAACGAAATGGCAATAGAGAGTTTATTAATTTTTTAAGCTATTCTAAAGGCTCTTGTGGGGAATTAAAATCACAATTATATCGATCATTGGATAAAAAATTGATTTCTCAAAATGATTTTGATACAATATCGGTTAAGATTGAATTAGTAAAAAATAAAATAGGAGCTTTTATGAAATACTTAAACAACACTGAAATCAAAGGATTGAAATTTAATAACCATAAACCATAAACTATCGACATGAGAACAGAACGCAGAAAGCACTAGCAGACCAAAGTGTTCTTAGAAAAACAACCACAAACCACAAACCATAAACCATAAACCATAAACCATAAACTATAAATCACAAACACCCAAATGGACGAAGTAGTAAAAATCATCAACGATATAAAAGCCGGAAACATCAAACCTATTTATTTCTTAATGGGCGATGAACCGTATTATATTGACAAGATTACCGAGTTCATTGAAGATTCCATTTTGACTGAAGACGAAAAGGGTTTCAATCAAATGGTGATGTACGGTCGCGATACTACGATTGACGACATTGTGTCGAACGCCAAACGCTATCCCATGATGGCCGAGCGGCAAGTCGTCGTGGTTCGTGAAGCCCAAGATTTAATACGAACCATTGATAATTTAGAAAGTTACGCCGAACAACCGCAACCTACTTCGGTTTTGGTGTTTGCGTACAAATACAAAACACTCGATAAACGCAAAAAACTGATTAAAGTACTCAGTAAAAACGGAGTCGTTTTTGAAAGTAAAAAAATGTACGATAATCAGATTGGTACTTGGATTTCACGCGTGTTGCAAGGTCGCGGATTGTCGATTGAGCCCAAAGCCAATGCCATGTTGGTCGAGTTTTTAGGGAATGATTTAAGTAAAATAAGTAATGAGTTGAACAAATTGCAAATCATTTTGCCGAAAGGTCATACCATTACGCCGAACGATATTGAAGTCAATATCGGATTCAGCAAAGACTTCAACGTCTTTGAATTACAAAACGCGTTAGGTTCTCGGAATCAGCTGAAAGCCTATCAAATTGCCCAGTATTTTGCCGATAATCCCAAAGACAATCCGATGGTGCTTACCACGGGATTGATCTTTACTTTTTTTGTAAAGGTGTTAAAATACCACGGATTGAAAGATAAAAATCCGAAGACAGTCGCGCCGATTTTGGGTGTGAGTCCGTTTTTTCTCAAAGATTACGATGTCGCGCTCCGCAATTACCCGATGAAAAAAGTGAGTTCGATTGTGGAAACCTTACGCGATATTGACGCTAAAAGCAAAGGCATCGGTGCCAACT
>JAGORP010000026.1:0-14547 GCA_018062725.1 Flavobacterium sp. | reverse complement strand
TAAAGAGATGTTGGTGAAGATTTTTAACTGATGTTGATGGTATCGAATAAAAATACTCTGCGAATTGCATTTTTAATTCTATTTCTTATAATTGTCTATTGCAAACACTATATGTTATTAATGTATTCTAGTGTTTTTTATATTTCTTTTGAATATCTTAATCAAAACGAAAAGTATCTAAAATCTCGATACTACTCTTGGAATAATTGGATTTCAGTTTTTTTTCTCGCTTTTATTGTTTGGGTTCGAACGCGACCGTATCAATTTTCAGAATCATCAGAATACCATCTTAATACTATTGAACATATTTTCTTTGCACTAACTATTTCTCTTTTACTTTCAGTTTATCTACAACTATTTGGAGTTTTCAAAGAAAATAAAATCAAGAACTCAATTTTAGTATTTGTTGCGTTTAATTTGATAGGTCTTTTGAATGAATTCGTTCAAAATTATTTTCGATTAACTCATTTTTTTACTTTCGAACATAGCAATATAAAAGACTTAACTGTTAATCTGATAGGATCTTCCCTTTTTTTAATTTTTTCAATTCATTATAAATTCAAAAAAAATAGTTGAAAACGCATCATTTTTACGATATTTGCCTTCCTCAAAATAATTAAAAAGTTAGCACTATGGCAATGAATAAAAACACCGTTTTTGGGTATGCAACGTTAATCATGATCATCATGGGATTGACCTTAATCGGGTTGGGCGTGTTTCGATACGACGAAACGGCAGGTTGGGGATTTGGCGCTACGGGCGTAGGTTTTTTAGCTAACGCTTGGGTTTTCAGTTCGTTGAAAGGCAGGGTTTAATTGAAGTTTTCTCTTTTGTGTTTCCAGCGCTTGTGTGTCCATAAATAGTATTCGGGCGCTTCGAGAATTTGTTGTGCGACTTTATCCATAAATTGTTCCGATAATTTAAAATCGGGAATCGACTGCACATCGTTGGACAGAATCTCAAACGTGCCTTCGTAATAACCTCTTTTTACTTTTTTTACTTTCAGATACATTACGTTCATGTCGTTTTTCTTGGCAAAAAGTTCGGCACCAACGTGAATAGGCGTTTCAATTCCCATAAAATGGTACCAATACATGTTTTCAGATGGTCGTGGCGTTTGGTCGCTGGCAAATCCGTATATACCTAAAATTCCTTTTTCGGCATTCGATTCGATTACCTGTTTTGTTTCTTTGGTTGTGATTAAATACGCTTTAAATTTCGAGCGAATGTCTTTGACCAATTTATCAAAATACTTGTTGGAAATGCGTTTATAAATGGCGTATCCATTGAAAGTAATGTAGTGATTCATAGAAATTACCCATTCGTAACTGGCGTAATGCCCGATCATTAAAGCAATGCTTTTTCCTTTCTTTTCTTGTTCAAAATAGAGTGGAAGATTGGTAAAAACAAAGCGTTTTTCAATCTCTTTTTTGGAAATCGACATGGTTTTGATCATTTCCAAAAACATATCACACAAATGGCGAAACGATTTCTTTTCGATGACTAAACGTTCTGCTTCGGATAAATGCGGTAAGGCAAGGGCTAAGTTGTTTCGGACGGTTTTTTTTCTGTAGCCTAAAACGTAGTAAATCAATACATAAACACAATCAGAAAAGGCATACAACAATCGGAATGGTAGTATGGATATGAGCCAAAAAATAGGGTATAAGAGTAGAAAAAAAAGAAACTGCATGGGATTTTTTTTGCAAATATACGGCAATTGATTTTTTATTTTTAGCATTTAACAAATCCTAAAGAACTATTACTAAATTTACAAAAAAAATAGTTGTCGTATGGATATGAGCTTGTTTCTGATTGCAATTTTGGCCGCGAATGGGATTGTAAGTTACATCGGATTTTCGGATGTACATTTTTTTAGAAAGTATGAATTCCACATCGGCAGCATTCGCTCGGGCGAGCAATACCGCATGATATCGTCGGGTTTTTTGCACGGTGATGTAGCGCATTTGGCGTTCAATATGATTTCGCTGTATTTTTTTGCACATTATGTGTACAATGAGTTGGGGAATTTTTCTTTTTTATTGATTTATTTCGGGAGTTTGATTTTTGGGAGTTTACTCACCTTGGCGATGCACAAGGACGATTACAGTTATAGAGCTATTGGCGCCTCGGGTGCGGTAACCGGAATTATCTATTCGGCTATTTTACTCGAACCGAATTTGTATTTGAACTTTATGTTTATACCCATTGACATTCCGGGTTACTTATTCGGAATTGGATATCTGTTGTATTCGATCTACGGCATGAAAGCCAAAAACGACAATATTGGTCATACCGCGCATTTTGGTGGTGCAATTGGTGGTTATGTGTTAACTTTGTTGAAACAGCCCGAAATTTTTAGTGAAAATCTATTTTTGGTTGTACTGTTGGCTCTGCCAATTATTGCGCTTTTCGTTTTAGATCGAATGGGAAAGATATAATGGCATGGGATTTGAATAACCAAAAGCATATAAACCAAAATCAGTGTTCATTGCTGAATTAAATAAGAAAATCATGAAAAAAGTAATTTTAGTAGTAACCCTATTAGTAAGTAGTATGTTAGAAGCACAGGAATCAAAGTCCATCCAAACTCCGCAAATTTCGGTTACCGGAGAAGGCAAAATTAAAGTAACACCCGATATTGGTGTAGTTTCATTGGGTGTAGAAAACACTGGGAAAGACGCTGCGGAAGTAAAAAAACTAAATGATGATATTGTAGATAAAGTGATCAAATTCATCAAAAAGAACGGAATTCCGGCTAGTGATTTTCAAACGACGAATGTGAGTTTGTACAAAAATTACGATTACGAAAAAAAGAAATACAATTTTGTAGCGAATCAAACCATTACGGTGACGTTGAAAGATTTGAAAAAGTACAACGAATTCATGATGGGAATTTCAGATACGGGCGTTACGACGATTCACGGCGTTGAATTTAAATCGTCAACCCTTCAAATTCAAGAAGCACAAGCGCGTAAATTGGCGATTATGAACGCGAAGCAAAAAGCGGAAGATTATGTGTCGGTGTTGAACCAGAAAGTTGGGAAGGCGTTACTGATTTCAGATAATACGAATGTGTACAGTCCGCCACCCATGTTCAAAGGTGTTAACCGAGCCATGATGGAAAGTGATGCGTCGATGCCAAACGAAACGCTTGCGGTGGGTGAGATTGAAATCATCGCCAACGTTCAGGTTTCTTTTGTATTGGAATAATAGAAGTTGATTATAAAAAGAAAAGCTCAGTTTTTACTGGGCTTTTTTTGTTTTGGGATTGAGAAGTTTATCAGTTTAAATTTACGTATATGTCTTGCATTCCGCTGCTGCTGCCGGCACTGGCCAAAACATCTCAACTAAATTAATTTGAAAGATGGAATTGAAAATATCTGAGTACTTTTAACAAAGACAGAAACGCAGGCGCAAGTCCAGCAATTGATGAAAACGGTTGTTAGTGGTTAAATCTTTTTACTAATTCATGAATCAATTAGATGCCAGTACTATTACGGGAATTCTTTACAAAAATTATTCCGTCATATAAATCTGATAATTTTGAAACATCATAATAATCTTTATCTAACACTTCCTTTCCATATCCGACTAATCTCATTTTCTTTTTATCATTTGGACATTTTACCAAATCTTTCATTCCAATATATTTATTCCAATATTTTTTATTACTAAAAAAAAAGAAATTCCAAGAGTTTTTGTTTAATTCAATAAAAGCTGAGTTCAATAGAGGATCATCATAAACTTGATCGTTATTTATAAATTTATTCTCAATGTAGGAGTAGGTGCCAGTACCACTCATTAATGCTAGAGAAAAATATTCTAAAGGTAAAGATTCTTGAATTTTTTTACCCATTAGCCCTATTTCGTTATCAATAATATCCTTTTTTGAAATATGTGCGTTATGTGCTAGGACTATAAGTTTATTATCTTTATTTTTCGCATAATAAAGAACCCGCTGAGCCATAATTTCATCTCTCGATATATACTTTCCTTCAGACCATTTTTTGTATGGGAGATATGAGGTTTGTATTTGATACATTAACTCGTTAATACGATCATCGTTTATTTTTGATAAACTTATGATTTTTTCTGTTTCAATAGCCCAATCATATATTTCTGCATAAAATTTCATTTTGCCAGCTTGTGTATTGTCTTTAACTTTCCCTTTTTTTATGCAATATTCAGAATAAGATAAAGTGATTTTGTCAAATAGTTCGGCAATCTGTTTTTGAAGATTAGAATTTGACTCGTATATTTCCATTCTTTCTTTTAATATTTTCACACCAATTTTACCACTATCATCACATCCTTTTACTATTATCTTATTTTTATTATTTGTATTGTATTCTCTAATCCATAACAAAAAATCTTTCATTTCTTTGGTTTGATAAATAGAAAATAAATGTTTTTGCATTAAGGAGTCAATATTATCGGTTTTCATTAAATCATCATTTAATTGTAACATTTGATCAGCCGGGTTTTCAAGAATGATTACATTGAACTTATTATTGACAACAAGTTCTTTTGAAATGAAATGCCTTAGAATATGAAACTCTTTTGTTCCGTGAGTGTCTTCTCCTATAGCAACGATTCTTTTTTGATAGATGTCTTTTAGAATTTTTTTAGTTTGTATATTTTGAGCATAAAATAGTACTCCGGTTAAACAAACAATCACTGTTAAAAAAACTTTTTTCATTTCGATTAAATTTAAAATTATTTAGTCAAAATTAGTTAACAAGTATTTATAAAAATTGTAAAAAAAAGACAATAGTAAGTAATAGACGTAAGAATTATTAATTAGGAGATTAAAGCTACTTCTTTTTTGGTGAACAATTGAAGTAGATTTTATTTTCTAATAAAATATTCATTTTTTTAAAAAAATCTTTGGGAAGTAGTTGGCTCATTTTTTTAAATTCATTATTAAAAGCAGCTTGATCGTAGTAACCACAATCTATTGCTATTTCTTTGAGTTTCTCTGTTTCGTTGTCTTTAATTTTCTCAATGGCATTTCTAAAATGAATAATTCTTTTGAATTTCACAGGAGAAACGCCGCAGTTTAAATTAAATGAGCGATTATATGTTTTTAAACTTATTAGTGTTTTTGATATAATGTCGGTTATTTTAATGTTTTCATTATTAAAATAATCTATACTTGAAATAATTTGTTCCAAATTGTTTTTTAGGAATAAGCGATTCATTAAATACAATTCAATGACATCTATTTTTTCAGAGTTTTCCATTTGAAAAAAACCTTTATTTTTTGTATAAAAATCTTCAAACTCCACTAAAGTTATCACAGGTTTGTCTTCTTTTAAACTAGTTATTGGATTTTCTAAAAATTGAGATAGACCATATGGTTTAAATACAATGCAAAATTCTTTTATTTCATTTATTGGATTTATATATATAGGAAATACATTTTTTTTCGCAACAATTATTTTTGAAGTATAATCTGGCCTTGATTCTAAATCAATACCGTATTTATAAATAGTTACTTCAGAATTTTTAATAAATGATAAAGGATTGTTATAGTGAGGATAAGCAAAGTAAAATTTATTGATACTTCCAGTATAATAAAACTCAATAAATTTAGATAATGCTTTTTCTTTTGGATAATGAAAATCGAAATTCATTTTTGCTTGTTAATTTAATGTTTTTTTATTCGTTTATTGAATTTGTCTTTTTCGTTTAGACTTACCGCCAACAAAAGGTGGCTTTCGCATTGCTACTGCTGCGAACAATGGACAAAACAAATATAGGAATTTCTTAGAAAGAAATAATTGAAAATATCTGAGTATTTTCCACGAAGAAAGAAACGCAAGCGAAAGCCCAGCAATTGATGCAAACGGTTGTTTTTTAGAATAATGAATATCCAAATAGTATTGAAAGTGTTTTATATTCTGAACTCCAAAATGGGTAGTTTCCAAGAATTTCTCTTTTGGTTTGATATCTTATTTCTAAACTATATCTATCGTTTTGTTTGTAACCAATTCCCATAGCTAAGTTATTTCTTGTCTCAATTACTAATGAATTTAAATTTGAACCATCATTTCTGGTAAAGTCAATTGATGATTTTAAACTTGAATCAAAGATGTAACAAGCATTTATGAAAAATTTGGAATTATTATTTAGAAAGAAATAATGTCTTAAACCGACAGGGATTTCAATAGAACTGTAATCAACATTTGCTATTAATGCTCCTCCAGAAACATCATCTACGTTAGTGTTTTTTTCGGACTTGAAACGTTGATAAGTTGGCTCAATTGTAATTGCCCATTTGTTTTTATTAAAAGGCAAAATAAACTCAGCTTCTAAACCAAACCCAAGCCCTATTTTATTATCGAAAGCAATATTTCTAGAATTAGAACCAGCATTTTGTATTGATAATGAAGAACTATTTACCCGAGGTCTGATTGTCAAATTAAATAAATCTCTTTTTTGTTTTGGTGCAAAATTTATTAATTTTTTATCATAACATTCACTGTATTCCGTAAAAAATCTGACTAAATCATTTTTCTTATATTTTAGATTTTCAATTTCACTATTTTTAAAACTTGGACATTTCAAATCAACCCATAACTGCTGCCTAAATCTATTGTTTTTGCCTATATCATTTTCAGAGGTTAGATAACTCTTAAAAATTAATTGTTCAATATTGGAGTTTTCTTTATTGTAAAAGTATCTTCTTAAGTTTCCGTCAACATACTCATATAAATTCGATTTACCTTCAACTAATACTTTTAAAAAAAGTTCTTCTTCTTGAAATATAGGATTTTTATCATTACTTAAACTATTGATATTCTCACTAGATCTATCTATATTTACAGTGGTTCTGATGTATTTGGAAATATTATCAATACCAAACTCTTTAATTGATTTTATAGTTGTCTTTTTCGATTCACTATTTTCGGATATTTTATATTCAAATTCAGTTGGGTTATTTTTCCAATCAATATTTTTGATTAAACAATTAGTTTTTTGATTCGTATTATCAATGTAATATCCTTTTTCGAAAGCTATTTGTGAATAGCAACTAGAGCTTAAAATTGCTGTCAAAAGAAATAAAAGTTGTTTTTTCATTATTTTTTTAATTTGTTGATATTTGTTTATGAAAATAACATTTCACTTAACTAGTTAATTTCACGAAACAGGATTAACTGCGTCTATCCTGCAAAGCTACGCTTTGAAAATAGGATAGCATAAAAAAAGTGCTCAAGCAGAGCTTGTTTTTCTACGAAATTACCACGAACTAGGATTGACTGCGTCCATCCTGCAAAGCTACGCTTTGAAAATAGAATACCATAAAAAAAAGTGCTCAAGCAGAGCTTGTTTTTCTACGAAATTACCACCAACCAGGATTGACTACGTCCATCCTGCAAAGCTACGCTTTGAAAATAGAATACCATAAAAAAAAGTGCTCAAGCAGAGCTTGGCACTTTTTTTTATGGTATTCTATTTATTCGTGGGGAGAGCAGGATTCGAACCTGCGAAGACGTAGTCAGCAGATTTACAGTCTGCCCTCGTTGGCCGCTTGAGTATCTCCCCAATGCTTAAGAACTCTGCAAATATAAAAACACTTTTAGGGTTTCCAAATTATTTTCACACATTATTTTATAAATTATTTTAATCCTTTGGATGTGAGAGAAATAAAAAATCCCCTCGAGTGAAGGGATTCATTATATGTCATTCAATGTTCTATTATTGTACGTTTAACATCGATTTTATTTTGCTTTTCAAGGCTTCACCTGTTAAATCACGGGCTACTATATTTCCGTTACTATCGAGTAAAAAAGTACTCGGAATTTGATTTACTTCATATAAAGCGGCAATCGGATCTTCCCAACCCTCAAGGTTTGAAACATGTATCCATGTCAATTTATCTTTAGCAATCGCTTTTTTCCATAATTCAGCGTCTTCATCCAAAGAAACACCAATAATTACTAATCCTTTAGAATGTAACTCGTTGTATAACGCCACTACTTTCGGATTTTCCATTCGACACGGTTTACACCATGACGCCCAAAAATCAATTAGTGTAACTTTTCCTAACGATTGGTTTAAAGAAATTGTTTTCCCTTCCGGTGATTGAGCAGAGAAATCAGGTGCTTTTTTTGGGCTTTCGCTTACTTTATCTGAGGAGTTACTTGCGGAGTTGGATTTTTTTTTGCTGTCTCGATTGCGTCAAGTTGCTTTTTAATATTTTTTCCGCCTTTTACATTTTTCAAATCTGAGTCAAGGGCATCATAATATTCCTTTATTTTTTTAGGATCAGCATCCGGTGCGCGGAACATATTTTCGATGATAAGTACAGTAATAAAAGACTTTGGATGGTCTTTTGCATACTTATTCATGGTTTCAGTGTAGGTTTTTTGCTGTCCTTGTTGAATGTTATTAGCCTCACCCATTAGTCTGCGCATGGTCACTGTGTCATTTTTAGTTACCGCTTGATCGTATTCAGTTTTCATTCCTTTCAATTGGTCATCTACTTTTTTACCAATTTTTTTCATTTCCAAATTGAATTTGTAAAATTCGTCATTATGGTACGTTCCAGAAATTTTTGACGATTGAATACTATCTTTATACACTTCCACTTTTACTTCATCATTCTCAACGACAAGCGACAAACCATTGTTCAATTCTGGGAAAACAATAGTGTACATTTTAGGTTCAGTTATTTTTCCTTTAAATTCAAACTTTCCGTCTTTTACTTTTACAGTATCAACAGGAATCATCATCATTCCGTTTTCATCTTGTGTTTGTAAAACAACCGACTTACCATTTTCAATTCCTTTTGCTGTACCGCTGATTAAAAATTCTCCTTTTTTTACTTTACTGCACGAAAGCACAACTAAACTTAGAATAATAACACTGATTATTTTTTTCATTACTTGAAATATTAATTAAATTTTTTTTGCAAAAGTATTTAAAAAATTGATATAGACAATTTACTTTAAGAATATGTTTTGATTTAGTGTTAAGGAATGATTATAATACGTTATAAATGAACGAGCTTAACCAAAAAAAGCTTAATTTTGCATTCTAAATTTATACAGAAAGAATGCTACGAAAAATTGCTTTACTGATTACACTTTTCAATGTGATGTTTGCTTCCAGTCAGTTGATTATCAATGAGTTAGATTGTGATACACCCAGCACAGACGATAAAGAATTTATTGAATTGAAATCAATTACACCCAATTTTTCACTGAATGATTATGTTCTTGTTTTATTCAACGGAACGGGTTCACAAGCTAATTTGAGTTATTATGTTATTGATTTAGACGGGTTTTCAACTGATGTAAACGGATTGTTTGTTGTTGGAAATCAATTGGTTTCTCCTGTTCCTGGGAAAAACTTACCCGATAGTATTTTTCAAAACGGACCCGATGGTGTAGCAATTTATTTAGGAAGTTCATCCGATTTCCCAAACAATACACTAGCAACTTCTATGAATTTAATCGACGCCATGGTATATGGTACAGCTGATCCCGATGCAACCGACTTAATGGCTTTACTCGGAGTGACCACTCAACTGAATGAGAGTTTAAATGGTTCCAGTGTTAATCATTCTATTCAACGAAAATCAGACGGAACTTTCGAAATTAAAACTCCAACACCAGGAGCCAATAATGATGGAAGCGGATTCATTTTTAACGGATTAACGATAGCTGTTAATGCAACTCAAATCAACGAAGGAGGTGCATTTAATGTTTCTTTTACTTCTCAAACTCCAGTTGCCTCTGATTTAACATTTACTTTCTCACTTAATAACGGTTCATTCAATACATCGGATTATACAGGTACAACCACGGTTTTTATTCCCATGGGAAGTTCTACCGCAAGTTCTACCATTCAAACCATTGATGATGCTGCTGACGAAGGCGATGAACTACTTAAAGTTCTTTTTGGAACACTTCCACTTGAATACAATCGATTAAATGACAACATCGAAATCCGAGTTATCGATAACGATTTTTATACACTTCCATTTGGAACTCCTCTGAATCCTACATATGGAAATGTTTCAGCCACAATTCCATCAGGTTATTATAGTTCATTAGAAGGTCTAGCGGGTGCTTCACTAAAACAAGCGGTGCAAGACATTATTGCGAATCCAGCAATTGTACGAGCCCATAACTACGGTGATATTGTCCAAATTTTAAACACTGCCGATCAGAATCCGCTCAATAGTAACCAAGTCTTTTTAATGTATAAAGAAGTGCCACGTGCTAAATTTGACTATCAGACCACCAGTAATAGTACTGGGAAATGGAATAGAGAGCACATTTATCCACAATCGCGTGGTGGTTTTGCCGATGCGACTTCAGAAGTAGAAGACGGAATTAACATCTGGCTTCCAACAAGCGCCGACGATATTACTGCAGGTCATGCTGACGCACATCACATTCGTGCTGAAGACGGACCAGAAAATAGTTCTCGTGGGAATAAAGATTATGGCCTAACGGGTTATAACGGCCCAGTTGGAACTCTCGGTTCATGGAAAGGCGATGTTGCGCGTTCGGTTTTTTATATGGCTGTTCGTTATAATGCATTGAGTGTTGTCAATGGTGATATACCAGACACTACTGTCGGTCAATTGGGCGATTTGGCTACCTTATTACTATGGAATGCAACTGATCCAAGCGACGATTTCGAAATGAACCGCAACAATTACATTTATACATGGCAAGTCAATCGCAATCCGTTTATTGACTACCCGAATTTGGCCGACTATATTTGGGGGGCAAATGCTGGCCAACAGTGGTTTTCAAGCTTAAGCACGACTTCCTTTACCGAAAACGACGTGGTTATTTATCCCAATCCAATTCAATCTTCTTTTACTATATTCGGATTGGAATCTCAAAGTCGGGTAGAGGTGTTTTCGAGTCTAGGCGTATCCGTTTTTACGGCTGATTTCAGTGGAGAGCAACAATTTGATTTGGATGTTGCATCCGGAATTTACTTTGCCAAAATCACCCATAACGGCAAGGTGTTGAATAAAAAAATCATTGTCAATTAAATCATCCATTTCTTACCTTATCATTCAGTTAACTTACGTTAAGTTATTTTTTGTGGTACAGTATTTGACTACCAGAGTTAATTTTAATTTAAGTTTATACTATTATGAAGAAGAGTACTTTTTGTTTTATTTTTTTAATGGTCGTTGGTTTCGCTAACGCCCAGAATTTATCTACCGAAGCAGTCGAATTTCAGTTGCTGCAACAACCCAAAATTTTAATAGAACCTGCCAATAGAACATTGCTGGTTTCTGTGTCATCACCTTACAACATTAAGGCTGAGGATGTAATTACTAAATCTAAAGCAGATCACCAAGACGCGTTAAAAAACTACGACAAAGTAGTGCTCGATAGCGAAAAAGAATTTCAATTGAAATTAAAAGAATACGACGAGGAAACCGTAAAAGCAAAAGAAAAGTTTGCTACCGAAAGTGTGGAATTTAAAAAATTATCATTGCTAGAGCGTTTGTCAATGACCGAACAAAAAAAGAATCCGCAATTAATTTTACCGACTAAACCCGTGTATTACAAACCTGTTCCTCCAGTATATAGAGATCCAAATTTAGACGATTACATCATTGTAGATAATAACGTTTTATCGTCAAAAATCAACATCAACGGATTTTCTAAAGAAGGAAAATACATCGAAGTATTGTTGGATATTCAATACATGAATTTTCAAGATAACGCCGGACAAACCTACGGTAATCAGCCGACAAAATTGATTGTGAAAGTGAATGGCGAAGAGAAGTCGAACGATGTTTTCTTTAAAGAATTCAAGCTTATCGCTTCATCACCAAGTAACAACATCAATAAACCACGTGCCGAGAAAACACATTTAGAAGGTGTAATCACTTTTGTGAATAAATTTCTGAATGATAAATACGGATTTGGCGCCATCCGAAAAACGGTTCAAGTGACTAGTGTGAAGAATAAAGGAAAGTACGATGATTTGGAACGCGCGCACATGTATGTAACGACTAATCTTAACAAGTTGCAACCTGAAGCTTCCGATGTGAATGATGTGGCTTTTGCGAACATGAAAAAAGGTACTGACATTTGGTTGCAAACACTTGAAAAAGTAGAGTACAAAAATTCGAAAGCCGATTTCAATTCAAAAATCGCAAAATATATTTATTTCAATTTAATGCGTATTAATTTGGCTTTGGAGAATAAAAAAGATGCCGAATTGTATTTGAATCAATTTCAAGAGAACCTGATTTACATTGATTTAAGTTACGATGAAAAGCAAGAATTAGCGCGTCTAGAAAAAGAAATCTACGCTATTAAAAAATAATATGAAAAAAATACTGCTCTTGAGTTGGATGCTTTGCATCGGCTCGGTTTTCGGACAAAATAATGATTTTGGGACGAAGTTTGAATTCAGTACAAAATACGAAAAAGACGCCAAATTTGTTTTAAAAGACAACTACAACCATTATTTGTTTTCGGCTTTGAATGTCGAAGGTATGTTGACTAAAAACCAATTGTTGTTGCGAAAATTTGACCAAAAGAATGTACTGGTTGATACGTATATTCATGATTATGGTGCGAAAGATCGTACAACATTGAACAACTACCTTGGGTTTTACGAAATCGGAAATGAGAAGATTGTCGTGTTTACCGAAAGTTATTCGGGTAAATTGAAGAAGAAAGAATGGTTCAAACACGTTTTTGACAAGAAAACGGCCAAATTCGAAACTACGTTGTTGGCCACTTTTGAAATTGAATCGTTGATGAAATCGGGAACTACTTTAGTTCGGAAATCAGAGAATGGTAATTTTTTCGGATTGGATTTTATCCCTAGAAAAGAAAAAGAAGCACCCGAAATGAACAAAATCATGGTGTTTGGTGCGAATGGTGAATTAGCTTGGCAAAAAGATGTCGAAGCCGATCCAGCTTTTGCAACGTTTAGTTTAACTGTAACGAATTCCGGTAAAATGGTTTTGCAACGCAATCCGAAAAGTTGGAAAGTAGGAAATACAATGGTTTTGGTTTCAGCGGAAACTACCGAAGCTAAAAAGTTCAATGAAGAAATCAAACTCAACGAAATGCGTTCGGTTACTATTGGCGAGCAAGAGTATTTAATCGGATTCAATTCGCCCAACAAAGGAATCCGCACTGGCGATTTCGACGACTTGGTTTTCTACGATTTAACTGCGGGTACCATCCTAAAAAACAATAAAGTAAGCGGATTTTCAGCGATTAAAGGTATCAAAAATGTAAACATCAACGGTTTGTTTTACGAAAACGAGGAGATTGTTATTTTCGCTGAAGCACAAGCAGATATTCCGATGACGGCCGCTATTGGCGCTCCGGTTTCATTTGATCCAAATTTTAACAATCTTAAACCAAGTGTTTTTGTGTTAGGAAAAGACGGTACGTTGAAAAGTCAGAATGATTTGTATACCGAACGTGCTTATAATTTTGCGAATTTCTTTAAATCATTTGGAGTTTTAAACGTCAAAGGAAATTATTTTTTAAATTATTCCTATGCCGATAATTACAATACGTACGGAAGATTAGCGCGTATAGACGCTTCGAATCAATATAAAAATTCGGGAGTGGTATACGATTCGTCGCAAATCAAATCTACCAATCGATTGGTGGCTCATTTGTTAGCTTTTTTTCCAGATAGTAATCGAACCGTTTTTGCGATCATGACCAGCGACACCGAAATGCAACTCGTCAATGTGTACAATGTAAAGTACTAAGCACATTTTTTAAAATAGAAAAGCCCAAAATTAGTTTTGGGCTTTTTTTATGCCAATTTTTAGAATTACTTGCTCATACTGAAATATACAATAAATGCATTATCTTCTCAAGTTGTTTTGTTGAAAGCACCTATTCTCAACACTTGTTCCTCCATGGTTACGCTTACAACTTTATAAAATGTTCTACCTTTTTAATCGAGTACATTTATAAAAAGAACGATACATGCGGGTAGTTTCAGTTGATGATAAAATGGATTTTGATCAAGAGCAAAGTCATCGTATAGAGTTTTTAAATTCTATTGGTATTATATTCTTTGAATACATTTTACTGCCCAATTATAAATGTAGAGTGCCCATTTATTTTAAATCTATAGAAAAAATTAAGCTTGTAAAGAAAAACAGTCACATTGTGAATAGTTTATGTTTAGTTCTAGCAATGCTGTCTTTTGTGCTTTTTTTTTATTCTAAAACCTATTTAGAGATTGCATCAGTTTTGACGTTATGTTTGGTTTTTTTATATGCTTCCTTTAGCGTTAATAAATCGAAATACCGACTTGTAATTGTACAATCCAATTTAAATTTTATTGAATTGTCAATTGACAAGAATTATAAAGCGGAAGCCAAAAATATAGTTCGTTTGGTGGAACGAAAATTAAAACATCAGAAAAAAAGTAGTTTTTAAAAAAATAAATTATCTATGAGAAAATTCAGTTATGATTTAAAAAGTTCAACCTATACCGATGATTTGTTGATTACTAGTTGTATTGGAAAATTGACTTCTACCAAATTAGCACTTACATTACCTGAGC
>JAGORP010000025.1 GCA_018062725.1 Flavobacterium sp. | reverse complement strand
ATCTTGGGGGAGATTATTTTAAAAGAAGTCCGCTTTTTTCTAATGATTTATCGGTTAGTTTTTGGATTAAAACGGCTACCATAAATGCAAATAAGCAAACCATTATAGATCAAAGCAGCAGGACTTCAGCGGTTGAGGACAATACAAAACCCGGCTGGTATATTTATTTGCAAAACGGGAAAATAGGTTTGGCTGCTAATTTTAGTTGGTATTTTACGGTTGGCGGAACTGGCGGAACGCCTTACAGTGGCAATTCTGATTATACGAACTCTATTTCTACATCAACTTTAGCCAATAATACTTGGCAACATGTCGTAATCACGATGCAAAAGGCTAGCGATTATCCTAGTCCAGGGGTTTTGCGTATGCGTTATTTTTATAAAATTTATGTGAATAATGTATTAGAAATATCCAATGGAGATCAATATTATTCGATGACGGGTTCTGGTTTACACCAATGGAATTTAATGTCAACAACAAGATCTATTAGTATATCCAATGATCATTTAAATAATTTAACAGCAACAAATAGATATTCCGGAATTATAGATGACATTCGTTTCTATACGACTACGTTAACTCCTGCAAACGTTACTAGTTTATTTAATGAATCGGTTGCATTGAGTAGAAATGAGTTCAATGAATTTTCCGATTTTTCTATTTTTCCAAACCCTAGTGATAGTAGAGTATCGGTTAAGAGTGCCGCAAAAATAGAATCGATTGAGATTATTTCTTTAGAAGGCAGAAAAGTAAAATCGGTTTCAGGTCCAGAACTAGATATTTCGGATCTTTCTAACGGAATGTATGTTGTGAAAGTTGCAACAGCGGAAGGGAAAATTGGTACGAGAAAAATCGTTAAAAACTAAATAGGTGGTTTTTGCATAAAAAAAATGCCGCTAACAGCGGCATTTTTTTTTATTTCAAGAAAGAATGTGCAGTGGTATCCTGCTCTTCTTCGTTATTGTCTTTGTGAATTTGTAATTGCTTGATCCAATACCAGATATAGTAACAAATAATTCCCCAAAGTGCCCAGTTTACAATGTTGGCAACCCACCAACCCCATGTTGGTTCAATTTCAGTAAAACGAAAAATGTCATGAAAGAAGAAAATTATTTCGTCAAATATCCATTGAATTGCTTCAAAAAATGATTTCATCATAATTGATTGTATTATATTTACACAGCAAAAATATAAAATATACTTATGATTACAAGCGTTTTTAGTAAATCTCGTCCAATAAATTATATTTTAATCACCACATTGTTGATTATATGCTTTCTTTTATATCAATTTAGAATCAATTTTAACACGATAACTGCTATAGAAATTGCTAAAATCGGTCTTTTATTAGTACTGTTAATAGGCTCTTTGTTTATTACTAATTTTATTACTAAAAAGAACGGATTAAGTAAAGACAACAGCTATACTTTTCTGTTTTTTTTCATTTTTCTTATTTTGTTTCCGAAATCATTGGCCAATGGTAGCATGATAATTTCCAACGGATTAATTTTATTAGCCTTAAGACGTTTAATATCCATGCAGTCGTTAATTACTCCCAAGGAAAAAATATTCGACGCCTCCATTTGGATTTTTGTCGCCAGTTTGTTTAATTTTTGGTGTATTTTATTTATAATTTTGGTGTTTCTTTCCATTATTTTTCACGTATCTAGAGATCACCGAAACTGGATTATTCCGTTTATTGCTCTTTTTACAGTAGTGATAATTACCCTTATGTTGTCATTGGCTTTTTATCCTAGTTTTATTGAAGAATATTCGAAACAAATGGTTGTTGATTTTGATTTTAGATATTTCGAAAACATCTTTCAAAATGTGGCCATCGCCATTTATATACTTACGGCTATGGTTGCTTTTTTTTCCATGCTTTTTATTTTACCAAAGAAGTTGTCTAACTTACATTCGGCGTATCGAAAAGTAATGTTTTCGTTCCTGATAGGATTGGCAATTTATTTTATTTCACCCAACAAAGACAACAGTTTTCTGATTTATACGTTTGTACCCACGGCAATCATGTTGACGAATTATTTGGAAACCATTCAAAAATATTGGATCAAAGAAGTAATTGTTGGCATTATCGCCACAGCTAGTTTGGTTACCTATATATTACAGATCGTGCAATTTGTGTAGTAAAAAAGTAAAGTAAGAAATTACAATTTACTTCCGTAGGCCAAATCACCAGCATCTCCCAAACCAGGAATGATGTAGTTTTTTTCGTTCAGTTTTTCGTCTAGTGCCGCTACCCATAAATGACAATTTTCAGGTAAGTTTTGTTCCAAGAAAGCAATTCCTTCGGGTGCAGCAATGACTACCGCAATATGAATTTCTTTGGGTTTTTGTTCCAAATGTAATTTATGTAATACCGCGACTAAAGATTGTCCGGTGGCCAACATAGGATCGATTAAAATTAAATTCTTACCCTCAAAAGATGGGGCTGCCTGGTATTCTACTAAAATTTCAAATTTATCGTCGTTGTCATAATGATGGCGGTAGGCCGATACGAATCCGTTTTCTGCATCGTCAAAAAAATTCATAAAACCCGTATGCAAAGCCAATCCTGCTCTTAAAATGGAACACAAAACTACTGGTTCAGCAATGGTTGTGGTGTGTTTAATGCCAAGTGGTGTTTGGACATCAATATTCTTGTACTCTAAAGTTTTGCTCAATTCGTAGGCCATAATTTCCCCAATACGCTCAATGTTTTTACGAAAACGCATACTGTCTTTTTGGATGGTAACATCACGTATTTGCGTTAAAAAATGATTTAAAATACTGTTGCGCTCGGAGATATAATGGATGTGCATTTTGATAAAATTTACAAATTCCCGATAAAAGTACAAAAAAACGCTATTTTTGTATCATATAAAGAATCAAAACTATGTTCGCTGAATTTGCATTTCCCATTTTTGAAAGAAGTATTAATGATTATCATGTGATTGATGACGTGTATCAACCGACTTTGAATCCGTATGAAAAAGGATCCATTGAAGCATTGTTGTATGCCAAAAATTGGGTCGATACCGTACAATGGCATTATGAGGATATTATTCGTGATCCGCAAATTGATCCAGTTGCAGCACTAGATTTGAAACGAAAAATTGATGCTTCCAACCAAGTGCGTACCGATATGGTAGAGTATATTGATGGTTATTTTCTTCAAAAATATGCGGATGTGACAGTCAAAGCCAATGCTAAAATCAACACCGAAAGTCCAGCTTGGGCGATCGATCGTTTGTCTATTTTGGCTTTGAAAATTTACCACATGAGCGAAGAGGCCAACAGAGCCGAAGCGACTCCAGAACATCGTGCCAAGTGCCAAGAAAAACTAAATGTGTTATTGGATCAAAAAAATGACATGTTTGTGTCTATCAGTCAGTTGGTGGAAGATATCGAAAACGGTGACAAATACATGAAAGTGTACAAACAAATGAAAATGTACAACGACGAGGAACTGAATCCGGTGTTGTATCAAAATAAAAAATAAGCTTGTTTAGATGTCAAACATCAAACACATTTTGGTTATAAGGCTCTCGGCTATGGGTGACGTTGCAATGACGGTTCCTGTGCTCAGAGCTTTTTCTTTGCAATATCCTACAGTAAAGATTACCGTAGTTTCCCGACCTTTTTTTAAACCTTTTTTCGACGGAATGGATAATGTAACATTCTTTCCCATCGATTTAAATCAAAGACATAAAGGATTTGTTGGGTTACTTCGATTGTATTCCGATTTAAAAAATGCAAACATCGATGCTGTTGCCGACTTACATAATGTCTTACGATCGAAAGTAGTACGAAGTCTTTTCGCCTTGAGCGGAAAAAAAGTAGCGGCGACTAACAAAGGACGTGCCGATAAAAAAGCCTTAACTCGAGCAGAAAATAAAATCTTCGCACCTGTAAAATCGATGTTTGAAAGACATGTTGCGACCTTTCAAAAAATTGGATTTCTTGTGACCCTTGAAAACCCAACATTTCCTAAGCAATCCGTTTTATCGGAAGCAATAATTGCGATTACCGGAACAAAAGAAGGTAAATGGATCGGGATTGCCCCTTTCGCGCAATACGATTCGAAAGTGTATCCGTTAGATTTGATGCAAGAGGTTATTACAAGTTTGGCAAATGAAAATTATAAATTATTTTTATTTGGTGGCGGACAAAAAGAAATCGAAAAACTCCATCAATTGAAAGGGAATTTAGAGAATGTCATTGTTGTGGCTGGAAAAATTAAATTGCCACAAGAATTGGATTTGATTTCTAATTTGGATGTGATGCTCTCTATGGATTCTGGGAATGCCCATATTGCTGCAATGCAAGGAGTAAAAGTAGTAACACTTTGGGGCGCGACACATCCGTATGCCGGATTTAAACCGTTTAATCAACCATTCGAGAATTGTATCACGGCCGATAGAGCAAAATATCCTTTATTGCCTACTTCTGTTTATGGAAATAAAAAAGTGGAAGGTTATGAGGAAGTCATGCGAACCATTATGCCAATTTCAATTGTAAATAAAATAAAAAACGAGCTGTAAAGTAAAGCTCGTTTTTAGTGGGTGTTTAGTATTGGGTAAATTATTATCTTCCTATATACATTACATTAATTTCACATAAATTACCTAAAGAACCTGTAGAACCTACAACATGTGGGGTTGATGAAGTCATATTTCTATCTGCATCTCCGTCATAAGAAACATTTAAAGTACAGGTGTCGCCTGCATTCAGACTTATAGTTCTAATTATATTTGTTTCGTTAAATAATTGATATATGTGTGTCAGCGGAGAAACGCTTGTATACATACTGGTAGAGTAAGAATACTTTTTATGATCAACTCCATTTATAGTAAGTTTGAAATTACCTTCTACATATCCAATTTTCGCTGATGTATCACTGATTTGTTCGGCACCAAGATATCCTGTAAAAGTGATCGAATATTTACCGGTGTAAGGTGCTGTAAATGTTTTAGAATTTAAACCTGGAATATTTGTATAACTAGAAGACGAAGCAACGAATAAATTATCACTTTGGGTAAAGTTTTTATCAAAATAGCGGTGGGCTTGTGATACCCAATTGGATCCGTCCCAATAATAAATTCCAGGGATCACGCCATAAGTGCCAACAGTTGAATTAGTATTGTAAACCATTGTTCCCGAGGCCAATACATTGTTATTTGTTTTTGGATTAACAACCGGTGCGGCAGTATTTGTAGCAGTTAATGCAATTCTTGGCAATACATAGCCAAATTGTGTACTGGAAACATCAAGAGCACCTTCGGGTGTTGTGGTGCCTATTCCTACTTGTGAAAACCCTTGTATAGTAAAAAGGGATACAAGCAGCATACATAAATTTTTCATTAGTTTGTTTTTGGGTTGTGGTATTTGTTTAAAAGTTTGGCAATTATACAAACTCTTGAAATGAAACTATTTAAAACAGACAGAATTTCGATGAACAGTTAAAAAACACATTTAAAAGACATAAAAAAGGAGCTTAATAGCTCCTTTTGTGTTGTTTTCTAGTGATTTAAGAATTTTTTCCAAGGCTTCTTTTTGTTTTTTCAAGGAATTAATTTGTTCTTGTTGGTCTTGAATTGCTTTAATGGTTACGGGTATAATTTCACTATAACTAATTCCCAATCGAGGCATTTCTTCTTTTACCAGTACACCAGGATTTTCTTCATATTCTTTCCATTGGTGGGTTTCAATAACCTCTGGAAGAATTGGTAAAACCTCTTGCGCTAACAATCCGATTTTGGTTTCTTTTTCAGCATTGGGTATCTTGAAATGATCTTCATATTCTTCTTTCCATTTATAGGTCACAGGGTTTAATTTCATAATTTCCTGAATCCCATAAGATAATGGCTTAATGTTCATTTTGTCACGTTCGTCAGAAGTATTAATAGTTCCGTTGCCTGCATAAACAGCAGTCCATCTTTTTGTTCCAGAACCCGCATTGATCGTATTGTCATTTATTGGAGAAAAACTGTCTGACATTTGAAGTTCATTAATACCATCTCTAACATATTCTACCGATCCCCATCCCATATCTGATCCAGAAGTGGCACCATTGCTTACATGCAAATTATAGGTAGAGGCAGTAGATTGTCCGATTTTCACATTTCCTCTGTGATAAATAGGATCCGTGTTTGTAGAACCTGAATTCCAAATCCAATCATTGTCTGATGTTGTTACGGCAGTAGGGACTTTCCAACTGGCTGTTCCTGTTGCATCCGATACAAGTACTTTTCCAATGGCTTGATTTTCATCTACGATTCGTAAGGCCGGTGTAGCATTGGAAGCAATCATAATATCATCTAAAAAAACTTCATCAGATCCGCCATCTAAAGAGGAATCTTTAGAGTAACTCCATCGAAAAGTATGCGTTCCTGCAATTAGATTGTAAGAGACGGTTGTCCAGGCAATAGTTCCTCCCCAATTGGCTTGTTCTACACCATCGATAAGAAAGCGAAGCTTATCACAACAACTTTCTGTAGACGTACTATAAGCAAATGAAATTGTACCTCCTTGAGCAGGTATTGTAGCCGAAGTTTCAATCCAAGTGTTTTGACTATCAGTAATATTTTTGTTTCGTGACGCTTTTGTTCCTGTATTTACAGTTGCATTTTGTGTTTCCCAATTATTATTTCCACCAGTTGTAAAAGGAGGGATAGTATTATCTTCAAAACTGTCATTGAACAAGGTATTGCTAGAATTTGATGCAGCTACGTGTAATTTTGTGGAAGGAGTGGTAGTTCCAATTCCAACATTTCCAGCGGAAGTAATTCGCATAGCCTCAGTATTGTTGGTTACAATTTTTAGGTCTTGAGAGTCTGTGGTTCCAATTTTGAAAGAGGACGGATTGGTACCAGAATTCCCTGTCAATGACCAACCACTACTTGCAAAAGAAACCCAAGCACTACCGTTGTAATAATAAAAGCCCGGAGTAGCATCGGTTTGATAAATGATTAAACTAGTAGCAGGAGAAGCAATCAAGTTGCGTTGCGCTTGTGTCATTCTAGGTACGAGAATTCCTTTACTGGTACTGGTAACATCTAAAGCAGCTCCAGCTTCAGGATTTGTGGTACCAATTCCGACTTGAGCGAATAAAGTAGTTGTAAATACTATAAAACTAAACAATAAGATATTTTTTTTCATGATTACTTTTTTTCTAATTGTTTAAGTATTGCATTGGTTTCGTTAAGTAACATTTGAATCTGATCTAATGTTGTTTGATTTTCTTGTGTGGCTTTGATAACTACTGGAAGAATTTCAGCATAACTAACTCCCAATGTTTCCACTTTTTGTTTTTGATATATCTTGTCTGTATCTTTTAAAGGTCTCCATTGAAAATCTTGAACTGTTTCAGGTAAAACCTGTTGTAAATCTTGAGCAATGAACCCAATTTTGTGTCTTTTTTCTTTTTCAGATAAGATTGTTTTGCCGTATTTTTCTACTTTCCATTTGTATGAAACTGGCTTTAATTTTAACAAATCACTCAATCCGTATGATAAGGGTTGAATAGATTCTTTATCTCTAGCATCTGATGTATTAATTGTTCCGTTGGAAGCAAAAACTTCACTCCAACGCAAAGAAGCCGAACCCAAGCTTATGGTGTTTGTTGTTTCAGGAACTAGGGAATGTGAAATATAATTTTCACTTAATCCATCGGTAACATATTCGGTAGATCCGATACCAATTTGAGAACCGTCAGAATTTCCGTTGTATACTTCCAAATTGTAAAGTGCGGTTCCTGTTGCTCCAATTCGAACGTCCCCAGTTCGGTATATTGGATCAGTATCTAAAGAACCACTATTAAAGCGCCAATCGTCATCACCAGTGACAAATGTGGCCGGGTTTGACCAGGTTCCATTTCCATTGGCATCTGAAATCATGATATAATTGTTGGCCTGATTTCCATCTTCAATTCGTAACACAGGTACTGGAGTAGAAATTCGAACATCGTCTATATAAACTTTATCATCTCCCGCATTTACAGAAGAATCTTTAGTATACGACCACGTAAAAGTATGTGCTCCTGCGGTTACAGGATAGCTTACTGTATTCCAAGCAACGGTTCCGCCCCAATTGGCCTGTTCTACGCCATCTATTAAAAAGCGAAGTTTATCACAACAACTTTCGGTAGAAGCTTTGAACGCGAAGGCTATATTTCCGGGAGATAATAAGGTTGTTGTATAGACTAAGTTGGACTGCGAACTGTGTACTCCGGTTCCTGATTGAGAACCTTTTGTCCCCGAATTGAAGTTTCCTGCGGTATTGGTGGTAGTCCAGTTTCCGCCTGTGCCACTTGTTGTAAAGGGAGGAATTGTATTGTCTTCAAAACCGTCATTAAAAATGGAAGTACTGGTGCCTTCTATATGTAATTTAGCATCGCTGGTGGTATTTCCTTTTACCACGTTTCCATTACTTAAGATACGTAAGGATTCGGTATTATTACTTTTAACCAAAAGAGGCTGAGCGTCGGTAGTTCCTAATTGATTGGCCCCAGGATTCGTACCCGAATTACCCATTAATGACCAACTTGACCCCGAAGAAAACTGTTGCCAGCTGGCACCATTGTAAAAATAAAATCCAGCAACGCCATCCGTTTGATAAATTAACAATCCCGTTGCTGGAGTAGCAATGGCTGTTTTTTGAGCTTGAGTCATACGCGGAATAAGCAATCCTTTGGTAGTACTGGTTATATCTAACATGGCACTAGAATTTGGTGTTACCGTTCCAATACCAATTTGTGCTGTTACTATACTTGTAATAAAGAATAGGACGATGAGTAATGTTTTTTTCATTTTAATTGGATTTCGATAAAAGTTGCACTTTTCTAGCCAAGGCTTCTGTTTCTTCTTTTAATTTTACTATTTCTGAATTTTGTTCTTGCTTTGCTTTTACAAGCACTGCAATTAGTTCTTCATAATTAATTCCAATTCGATCATAAGTAACTCTTACATATTCTTCTTTTTCTTTTTCACTTTTGGGTTTATAACTGTAACTATAAATCACTTCCGGAATAATTTTTTCTACTTCTTGGGCGATTAAGCCTAATTTAAGTTGTTTGTCTTTCTCAGGAATGGTCAAGGAATTCCATTTTTCTTGTTTCCAATAATAGGATACCGGTTTTAATTGCAGCAGTTCTCTTAAACCATAAGAAAGAGGGGTGATGTTTGATTTTTTAGCGCGATCCGAAGTTTGTATCGTACCGTTTGTGGCATAAATGGTATTCCATCGTTGGGCTAGAATTCCAAACGATTGAATGTTATCAGAATCGGGTGTAAAACGACTATTTACAATGGTTTCATTATTTCCGTCTGTGATTAACTCTGTATTTCCAATTCCGAGAGTTGTGCCAGTATTTGCGCCGTTATCAATATCTAGGTGATGGGTTGTTGTTCCGGTTCGCCCTATGACTACAGGACCTTGATGATACACAGGATCAGCAAAAGTATTTCCGGAAGCAAAAAGCCAATCAGCATCCGGGGCAGAGAAAACACTCGAGGAACCCCACGATGCTTTTCCAGTCGCATCGGAAGTCAAGACCTTGTTAGCTCCTTCTGATCCATCTTGAAGTCTAAATACAGGAGCGGTTCCTGTAATATGCATTTTTGTGCTTGGATTATTTTGGTTAATTCCAACATCTCCGTCCGTTTGAAATCTAATTCTTTCTGTATTATTGGTGGACACAATCACATCTTGGGCATCGGTCGATCCAATAAAATTAGTGGCAGGGTTTGTTCCTGTATCTCCAGTAATACTCCAACCTGAGGAAGTGAACGTGGTCCAAGCAGAACCATTATAAAACCAAAATCCGGTCGTTGCATCTGTTTGGTAGACAAGAAGTCCTGTTGCTGGTGTGGTCACGGCGGTTCGTTGCGCCTGTGTCATTCGAGGAATAAGCAATCCTCCAAGGGTTGATGAAATTTCTAATTGAGAGCTGCTGTTGGGAGAGGCAGTGCCAATTCCTACTTGCGCAAATGTATTAATGTACACAAAGCACATTAATAAGGTGATAAAAGTAATTTTTTTCCTCATCGGTTTTGTTTCTGGTGGTATTTTGGGCCGAAATGTATTAAAAAGGAAAATAAATTGTTAATTAATAATTAAAATACCGATGAAAAGCATAAAAAAACCGATGAAATACAACTTTTTCATCGGTTTGAGTTATTTTTCTGAATTAGTTGTTGCACAACCAATTACTCTTTTAATTTAGTCTTTAATAAATGTATTCGTTACGAATTAAATATATTCTTTATACATCATCATAATCCACTGTAATTTCAGCGGAAGTAGGGTGTGCTTGACACGTTAAAATGAGCCCATTGGCAATTTCTTTATCCGTCAAAATCGTATTTTTCTTCATGACAGCACTTCCAGAAGTGATTTTAGCGATACAGCTACTACACACGCCACCCTGACAGGAATACGGGGCGTCTAATCCTTGCTTTAAGGCTGCTTCTAATAAGGTTTGTTTGCTTGACATTTCGAAGGTTTCTTCATCACCATCCACCAACACCGTAATTTTAGTATGCTCTACCGTTCCTGCATCAGAAGTGCTTTCAATGGCGGGACTTGCTGAAAACAATTCAAATTTGACATCTTTTTCGGCAACATTTTTTTCTTTTAATGTAGCATTCACTAAATTGATCATTTCCTCAGGACCACATAAATAGTATTTCGAAAATTCTTGACCAATGTGTTTGTTGTGCACAAAATTCACGACCGATTTATCAATTCTGCCAAATAATTGTCCGTCTACATTTTTTTGACTAAAGACATAATGAACCGAGAGGCGTCCTAAAAATTGACTTTGTAATTCGTTTAGCTGATTATAAAAAATAGTGTCTTCTGGCGATTTATTACCATATACCAAAACAAATGAACTTTTAGGTTCTTGTTGCAACACACTTTGTAAAATAGACATGACAGGAGTAATACCACTTCCAGCCACAAAGGCCATATAATTGCGTAGTTTTTCGGGATGTGGCTCAAAAGTAAAGCGTCCTTCAGGAGTGCCCACTTCCAGCACACTTCCTTCTTTTAATTGCTCGTTGGCAAAGGTTGAAAAAGTACCATTTTTTATGGCTTTAATTGCAATTCGCAATTCACCGCTAGTTGGCGAAGCACAAATAGAATAAGCACGACGAATTTCTTTCCCGTCAAGGGTTAATTTTAAATTCACATATTGACCCGCGATGAATTTGTAAAAATCTTGAAATTCAAGTGGGACATTAAATACTACCGAAATAGTTTGGGGAGTTTCTCTTTTAACTTCCTTTATGGTTAGTTTATAAAATGTAGACATATGTATAAAGTTTTAGCAAAATTAACAAACTAAACCGACTTATTTTTACGTTTTAATAGACTTATTTTGTAAGAATTTCAAAAAGAAATGTACTTTTACATTGACTAATACTAAAAAGTCCTTTTCAAAGTTATAGTTTAAAACTTTTTTATGTTGAAAATTAACACGTTAAAATATATTTTATTACTGTCAACCTTATTGCTTGTAGTTGCTTGTTCTACTAAAAAGAACTCGCTTGTTGGCAGAAATTGGCACGCTTTAAACTCTCAATATAACACGCTGTACAATGGTGATGTAGCCCTGGAAAAAGGAATAGTTGAAGTCAAAAGTGGATATAGCGATAATTTCTGGGAATTACTTCCTGTGGAACGAATGCAAATAGAGGAAGAGGCTTTTTTACCCGGCGAAAAAGGTAAAAACGCTAATTTTGAAAGAGCCGAAACCAAAGCGGTAAAAGCCATTCAAAAGCATTCGATGAATATTGGAGGGAAAGAAAAAAACATGCAAATGGACGAGGCACATTTGTTGTTAGGGAAAGCGCGTTATTATGACAAACGTTACATTCCTGCTTTAGAAGCCTTTAATTATATTTTGTATAAATATTCGAATTCCGATAAAATTTACGAAGCCAAAGTGTGGCGGGAAAAAACCAATATTCGTCTTGAAAATGATGCGCTGGCAGTAAAAAATTTGCAGTTATTATTAAAGAAAAAGGAATTAAAACCACAAGTAGAAGCTGATGCTAATGCAATTTTAGCCCAAGCTTTAATTAATTTGGAAGAAAAAGACAGCGCCATTGCTCCGCTAAAAAAAGCAATTGCGACCACAAGATCAAAAGAAGAAAGAGCGAGGTATCATTTTGTTTTAGGTCAAATGTACCAATCGTTACAATATACCGACAGTGCCTATAATTCGTTTCAGGAAGTGATTGACATGAAGCGCAAATCGCCACGAATGTATGTGGTTCAAGCCCATGCCAAACAAGCTGGGTTGATTGACGTGACCAAAGACACCTTAGCCTTTGTAGAAAAATACACAAAATTATTGGAAGACCGAGAAAACCGTCCGTATCTCGATGCATTAAATCATCAAGTAGGTCTTTTTTATGATAAATTAAAACAGAAAGACAAGGCGGTTAAACATTATAATAAATCCTTGAAATCAGGTTCCGGGGATTCATATTTGGCTGCTTCAAACTATAGAAATTTGGCCGCCATACATTTTGACAAAGGAAAATATGTGGAAGCCGGGAAATATTATGACAGCACTTTAACCAAATTTTCAAAAAAGAATCGCGAGTATTTTGTGATTGAAAAAAAACGTAAAAATCTGGATGACGTCATTAAATATGAAGGAATCGCCAGACAAAATGATAGTGTTTTAAACATTTCGTCCTTATCCAGTAACGATCGCATTAGTTTTTATGAAGAACATATCAAAAAATTAAAGCGTCAAGATTCGATACAAGAAGCAATTTCTAAAAAGAAAAAGGAAGCCGAAGCCAATAAAAATAATAATAATATACAAGATATTGTTTTTGATCCTAAAAAAACACCTGCACCAGGCGGCGGAAACATTCTACCCCCTGCTTTTGGTAACGACAAAAACGCCTTTTATTTTTACACGCCTACAACGGTCTCTTATGGTAAAGTTGAATTTGCCAAAAAATGGGGAAAACGTTCTTTAAAAGATAATTGGCGTTGGGCATCCCAAGTAGATGAAGTTAAAAGCAAGGAAACCGATAGTGTTGCAAACGACAAAGAAGAGACCGACAAACCGGTTCCAGAAAAATACACCACAACCTATTATCTAAACCAATTGCCAACCAATCAAGTAGTGTTGGATAGCATGGCTAAAGAACGTAATTTAGCTTATTATCAATTAGGGGTAATTTACAAAGAGAAGTTTTTCGAAAATCAATTGGCTGCCGACAGACTAGAAACGTTACTATTGAACAAACCAGAAGAACGATTAATATTGCCAGCCAAATACAATTTGTATAAAATTTATCAAACGCTGAATCCTTCCAAAGCCGAAGCTTACAAAACCGATATTGTTTCCAATTATCCCAATACGAGATATGCGCAAATTTTAAGTGGCGCCATTTCGGAAGAAAATAATTTAGATCAAACACCTTCAGAAGTTTATAAAACCACCTACAAGCAATTCGAAAATCAAGAATACGTCACAGCATTAGAAACTATTGAGAAGTGTCTTTCACAGTTTTCAGGCGACGATTTAATTCCGAAATTTGAATTGCTAAAAGCTTCAGCCATTGGAAAACTCAAAGGCTTGGAAGAATATAAAAAAGCGATAAATTATGTAGCGTTAACCTATCCTGACACACCAGAAGCAAGACAGGCAGACGATATTTTAAGGGTAAGCATTCCTCGATTAGATCAAATGACAATTTCTTTAGACACAACCTCTACCAAATGGAAAATTTTGTATAAAGCTGGTAAAAAGGACGATGTAGCGACTAAGGAATTGATGGATAAACTCCAAAAGTACATAGTAGAAAAACAATTTGATAAATTCTCGATATCTTATGATGTCTATAACGAGACCGAAAATTTTGTAGTCATTCATGGAATTTCTTCCAAAGAATTTTCACTATATTTAATAGAATTATTACGTGATACCAAAGACTATAAAATTATAACTCCTGCCACTGTAATTTCAAGTGAAAATTATTCGGTGATTCAAGTCAAGAAAAATTACGATCAATTTATAGCCCTTAAATTATAAATTATGTTTGAAAAAAGCGCAAAATCTTATACCGACCTACTAGGTAAAACCAATCGTATTGTAGAAGGAACTAAAATTATTGGCAACATAGAATCGGTCGCCGATTTTAGATTAGACGGACATTTGCTTGGTAATTTTACATCAAAAGGAAAATTAGTAATTGGTCCGGTAGGAAGTGTAAAAGGCGATATTTCTGCTCAAAATGTTGATGTAGAAGGTAAAACGGAAGGGAAAATAATGGTTGAAGATGTTTTAAATGTTAAAGCGACAGCTACTATTATTGGCGAAGTAACCTGCGGGAAACTCTCCGTGGAACCAGGTGCCAAATTTACAGCTACTTGTGCAATGAAATCAGAACTCGCTAAATCATTACCACCTCATGAAGAACGATAGTCCTTCTGAAAAAGAAAAGTATAATAAATGGTTAGCTCTTATCAATATTCCCATTCAAATGGGATTCATCATTTTTGTTTTTTTTAAATTAGGAGAATGGTTAGATGCTAATCATGCCAGTTCTAAAATATATTATTATAAAGTACTAACTATTGTTGGAGTTTTTATTGCATTGTATAATGTATACCGACAAGTTAATGAAATTGGAAAAAACGCATAAATGGTTCTTAAACATTTCAAATCTTCGTTTCAAATCGTTTGTATAGGAGTCCTTCTTTATGGAATTCAAAAAATTGTTTTTCTCTCTTTAGGGGTCGATACTTCTAAATTTAAATTTTCTCTCGAAAAAACGTATGGCCTGATGCTGTTGCTTTCAGTTATCATAATGACAGTCCTAAATGTGGTTTTTCAAAAAAATAAAGACAGTGTTGGAATGACTTTTTTATTAATTACTTCTATTAAAGTGGTAGTAATTGTTGTCATCGGTAAAACCAATGGGCTTACAGTAGGAAATCCAATTGAAAAATGGAATTATTTTGGATTGTTTGTTTTGTTCCTTTTTTTCGAAACCTATTTAACAGCCAAACGATTAAATAATACTACATTTTAACAAACTTCGCTTGATAGTTTTTGTCTTCAGAAAAAAGTTTGATGAGGTAGATTCCTGAAGAAAGTTGTTGCACATCAATAGCGGTTGATCGTACTTCTTTTTCAAACAATAATTTTCCCGATAGATCATAAATAACCACTTTGTGAATGCTAAATTGCGAAGGGATATTTAAGATACCATTTGTTGGATTAGGATAAAGGTTGATTTTTTCAGAGTTGAAATTTTCTTGTATTGCCAACATCGGACAAGAAATTATAGTGGGTGTGTTTTTTGCTGAAGCACTTCCATCTCCCAGTTGTCCGTATAAATTAGCACCCCAGGTATATAACGTTCCGTCACTTTTTAAAGCTGCAGTATGACTAACTTTTGAAGCTACGATCGCCCAATTTGTAGCCAATGTATTTTCTTGTACAGCGGTAGTTTGTTGGGTGTTATTTCCATTGCCTAATTGTCCGGAGGCATTTCCACCTGTAGACCATAAAGTACCATCTTGTTTGATTATTACCGAATGTTGGTGTCCTTTACTGATTTGAATAGGATTGTTAAAACCAGTAATTGCTGTTGGCGTAGCACTTGAAGTGGTGGTACCATTTCCAAATTGACCATTAGAATTGGCTCCCCATACCCAGTAGGTGGAATCAGTTTTTAAGGCAATACTGTGTTCTCTAGCGGCAAATATTTGGTTCCAGTTGGTGTCTGTCCCAATTTGTATGGGTACCAAAGAGGATAGGGGTGATGCTGTTCCAAACTGTCCTACATTGTTTCTCCCCCAAGCCCATAAAGTTCCGTTCGATTTTAAGGCCAAAACATGATCAGTTCCTGCTGCAATTTGTATCCAATCGGTCTCTGATCCTATTTGTACGGGTGCATTTTTATCGATTGCAGAGTTGTCTCCTAGCTGACCATAGGTATTATCGCCCCATGCCCATAAAGTTCCATCTGTTTTGAGTGCAATACAGAATTCATCGCCAGCCGAAATTTTATTCCAATTGGTTGCTGTTCCTATTTGTTGCGGACTAGTAAACATCGATGCATTGGAGCCAATTCCGATTTGACCATCTCCATTTCGACCCCAGGCCCATAACGTTCCTGTAGATTTTAAAGCTAAATTGTGTGAATTTCCTGCTGAAATCGTTTGCCAATTTAAATCAGTACCAACTTGTTGTGGTGTATTTTGTTGTCCTCCAGAGGTTCCGATGCCCAATTGGCCGTTGTTATTTCTCCCCCAAGTGAAAATAGCACCTCCATCACGAATGGCTAAGGTATGGGCGCCACCGGGTGAAACGGAGTTCCAACATTGTGAAAATGTAAGTTGGAAAGAAACAAAAAATAGTAGTACGAGTAAATTTTTCCTCATAAACATTGGGTTTTGAGTGGCTACTAAAGTAATTAAAAAAAAGTTATTAACAATTTTCCAAACAAATTGTCGACGAAATATACGTATTTATCGATGAAGTGCAATATTTTTTACAATCTTTCAACAGATTTTACTTGTTAATCAACACTTTTAAGCCTTTTCTACTCGGACAATTTGTGTTTAAAAGAATTGATTTCAAAAAAAATAGTTCTTTCGTTTTGAATATTAATAAAAAATGTACCTTTGCACCAAATTTACAAACGTAGAATATACTTTTTATATATGGTAATTTCAAGAACACCACTTAGATTTATATTTGTAGCAATTATTGCTTGTTTTCCTCTTATTAGTTTTGCAAACCCTGTTGTGGACTCTACAAAAGTGCACACAGAAGAAACTCATGTTGTTTCCGATTCTTTAAAAAGAACCGAGCATGCTACAGAAGCAACACATGCCGAAGCCGGACACGATGTTCATGCAGCACCAACCGATCTTAAGTCAAAGATTAAAGCTTTTATAAATCACCACCTTTTAGATTCTCATGATTTTGTTTTCAGTGCAAACGAAGAAACAGGTGCGCATTATGGTTTTTCTTTACCTGTGATTCTTTGGGATAATGGGTTGCAAGTTTTTTCTTCTTCTAAATTTCATCATGGTGAAACAGTAGCAGAACACAACGGTAATTTCTACGTGTTACACCACGAAAAAATATACAAAACTGATGCTACGGGTCAATTGAATGAAGAGCATGGTCATCCAACCAATGTTAGGCCTTTGGATTTATCTATCACTAAAAGTGTTATTGGTATTTTAGGAGTAGCGATTTTAATGTTTTTATTATTCGCTGGACTTGCAAAATCATATGGTAAAAACGGAAGTATTGCAAAAGGTGCTGGAAGATTTTTTGAACCAATTGTATTGTACGTACGTGATGAAATTGCAATTCCAAACATCGGTGAAAAACACTATAAAAAATATATGAGTTATTTATTAACCATATTTTTCTTTATCTTATTCTTAAATTTATTAGGGTTAACACCTCTTGGATTTAACGTAACTGGAAATTTTACAATTACAGCGTCACTAGCGATATTAACGTATTTGATTACTACATTTACGGCTAATAAAAATTATTGGGCTCATATTTTCTGGATGCCAGGTGTTCCGGTTCCAATGAAATTTATTTTAGCACCAATAGAATTATTAGGAACGATCATTAAACCATTTTCGTTAATGATTCGTTTGTATGCCAATATTTTGGCAGGTCACGTCGTATTAATGAGTATTATTGCGTTAATGTTTATTTTCAAAAGTTGGATCGGAAGTACATTATCTTTCGGATTGGCGTTTGCCTTATCTATCCTTGAAATATTAGTAGCGTTTTTACAAGCGTATATTTTTACCATGTTATCGGCTTTATATTTTGGTGCAGGTAACGAAGAGCATCATCATGACGAAGCTCATCATTAATACATTTAGAATTTAGTAATCCGTACTTAGAAGAAATTCTAACTTCATACTTCTAATTTCTAATTTCAAAAAAGAATGTTTAATTTTTAAATATATTTATTATGCAAATTCCAACTATTGTAGGAGCAGGTTTAATTGTAATCGGAGCTGGTTTAGGTATCGGTCGTATTGGTGGTTCAGCAATGGACGCTATTGCTCGTCAACCAGAAGCTTCTGGAAAAATTCAAACTGCAATGCTTATCGCAGCTGCACTTATTGAAGGTATTGGTTTCGCAGCGTTATTCGCAGCGTAATTAAAAAAACAAAACGATAGTTGCAACGGTTGGTTGTAACTATTGTTTTATTAAATTATTAAAAAAACAGAATTTATATACTATGGAAAAGTTAATCAATGATTTTTCGTTTGGTTTGTTCATTTGGCAAGTAGTTATTTTTGTAGGATTAATTTTCTTGCTAAAAAAATTCGCTTGGAAACCTATTCTTGATGCGGTAAATGATAGAGAAGAAGGAATTAAAAATGCTTTGCTTTCTGCAGAAAATGCAAAGAAAGAAATGCAAAACCTACAAGCTAGTAATGAGCGTATCTTACAGGAAGCACGTTTAGAGCGTGATACTTTATTAAAAGAAGCTCGTGAAATCAAAGAAAAAATGATTGCTGATGCTAAAGAAGAAGCTACGGTGCAAGGTTCAAGAATGATTGAGCAAGCCAAAGCCGCTATCGAAAGTGAAAAAAATGCAGCTATGGCTGAATTGAAATCACAAGTGTCTTCACTTTCATTAGAAATTGCAGAAAAATTATTAAAAGACGAATTATCTAACAAAGAAGCTCAAATGAAATTAGTTGAGAAAATGTTAGGTGACGTAAAATTAAACTAATAAAGCATGTCAAGTACAAGAGCAGCAATTCGCTATGCGAAAGCAATTTTAGACATGGCCACTTCAAAAAGCGTAGCGAATGAAGTGAGTCAAGACATGACTTTAATTGCCAACACAATTAAAGAAAACAAAGAGTTGGAAGGCTTTATTGCCAACCCTACCCTTAAAAATGAAGTAAAAAATAGTGCATTATTAGAAGTTTTCGCTTCAACCAATACTGTAACCAAAGGTTTATTTCATTTGTTATTCGATAACAAAAGATTTGAATTATTACAATCCATTGCAGTAGAATACAACAAATTGTTTGACGAAGCTAACGGCGTACAAGTCGCTAAAGTTACTACAGCTATTGCGATTACTCCAGAATTGGAGAAAAAAGTAATGGAAAAAATTGCAACGTTTTCAAACAAAAAAATTACGATTAATAATATAATAGATCCGTCAATTATTGGAGGATTTATTTTAAGAATAGGCGATCAACAGTACAATGCTTCTGTTGCCAACCGTTTACAAGTTTTAAAAAGAGAATTAAGTAATTAATTATTTATATAATTATGGCGGATATTAAACCTGCTGAGATTTCAGCAATATTAAAAAAGCAATTATCAGGTTTTGAATCTGGTGCTACGCTAGAAGAAGTAGGAACTGTACTTCAAGTAGGAGATGGTATTGCTCGTGTGTACGGGCTTTCAAATGTTCAATACGGTGAGTTAGTAGAATTCGATAACGGTATGGAAGGTATCGTATTGAATCTTGAAGAAGACAATGTGGGTGTGGTACTTTTAGGTCCATCTACAGGTCTTAAAGAAGGATCTACTGCAAAAAGAACACAACGTATTGCGTCTCTTAAAGTTGGAGAACAAATGGTAGGACGTGTAGTAAACACTTTAGGTTTTCCAATTGATGGAAAAGGACCTATCGGTGGTGACTTATACGAAATGCCATTAGAAAGAAAAGCTCCTGGAGTAATTTTCCGTCAACCCGTAACTGAACCATTACAAACAGGTATCAAAGCAGTAGATGCTATGATCCCAGTAGGTCGTGGACAACGTGAGTTGGTAATTGGTGACCGTCAAACTGGTAAATCTACCGTTTGTTTGGATACTATCCTTAACCAAAAAGAATTTTACGATGCTGGAAAACCAGTATTCTGTATATATGTTGCAATTGGACAAAAAGCGTCTACCGTTGCAGCTATCGCAAAAACATTAGAAGAAAAAGGAGCCATGGCGTATACCGTTATCGTTGCTGCTAATGCTTCTGACCCTGCTCCAATGCAAGTATATGCGCCATTCGCTGGTGCGGCCATCGGAGAATATTTCCGTGATACAGGTCGTCCTGCCTTAATCGTGTATGATGATTTATCAAAACAAGCAGTGGCATACCGTGAGGTGTCTTTATTATTAAGAAGACCACCAGGACGTGAGGCTTACCCTGGAGACGTTTTCTACTTACACTCTCGTTTATTAGAAAGAGCTGCAAAAGTTATTGCAGATGATGATATCGCTAAAAACATGAACGATTTACCAGAATCTTTACGTCCAATCGTAAAAGGTGGTGGTTCTTTAACAGCGTTACCAATTATCGAAACTCAAGCGGGTGACGTTTCTGCCTATATCCCAACCAACGTAATTTCGATTACTGACGGACAGATTTTCTTAGAGTCTGATTTATTCAACTCAGGGGTTCGTCCAGCGATCAACGTAGGTATTTCGGTATCTCGTGTTGGAGGTAATGCACAAATTAAATCAATGAAAAAAGTAGCGGGTACTTTAAAATTAGACCAAGCGCAATTCCGTGAATTAGAAGCGTTCGCGAAATTTGGTTCTGACTTAGATGCGGTTACTTTAAATGTAATTGAAAAAGGAAAACGTAACGTAGAAATCTTAAAGCAAGGTTTAAACTCTCCGTTTACTGTAGAAGATCAGGTAGCTATCATCTATGCAGGTTCTAAAAACTTATTAAGAAACGTTCCTGTAAATAAAGTGAAAGAATTCGAGAAAGATTTCTTAGAATTCTTAAACAACAAACATAGAGATACCTTAGATGCTTTAAAAGCTGGTAAATTAGATGACAACATTACTGATGTGATCGAAAAAGTAGCAAAAGAAGTATCTGCAAAATATAATTAATAATTTAGTGAAGAGTGAATAGTGATTAGCAAATAAGCTTTTCACTATTCACTAATTACTATTTACTTATAAAAAATGGCGAATTTAAAAGAAATCCGTAATAGAATTACTTCTGTTTCATCCACGATGCAAATTACATCGGCGATGAAAATGGTTTCGGCTGCAAAGCTTAAAAAAGCACAAGATGCGATTACAGCAATGCGTCCATACGCTGAAAAATTAACTGAATTATTGCAAAATCTTTCAGCTACTTTAGAAGGAGAAGTGGGTGGTAGCTACACAACTCAAAGGGAAGTAAAAAAAGTATTAGTGGTAGCCATTACCTCTAACAGAGGTTTATGTGGAGCTTTTAATACCAACGTAATTAAAGAAGTTAAAAGCACTACTGAAAAATACAAAGGAGCTCAGGTAGACGTGTTGGCTATTGGGAAAAAAGGAAACGACATTCTTAAGAAAACACACCATGTTATTGATAACCAAAGTGCTATTTTCGATAACTTGACTTTCGATAACGTAGCTACAATTGCATCATTAATTACTGAGAAATTTACTTCTGGCGAGTATGATCGTATCGAGTTGGTGTACAACCAGTTTAAAAATGCTGCGACTCAAATCGTACAAGCAGAACAGTTTTTACCATTAGCTCCAATTGAAAAAGGAACGGCTATTGCAGGCGATTATATTTTTGAACCTTCAAAAGAGGAAATTGTGATGACATTGATTCCGAAATCATTGAAAACACAATTGTACAAAGCTATTCGCGATTCTTTTGCTTCAGAACACGGTGCTCGTATGACAGCAATGCACAAAGCAACCGATAATGCAACAGAATTAAGAAACCAATTGAAATTAACCTACAACAAAGCACGTCAAGCAGCAATTACAGGAGAAATCTTAGAAATTGTGGGTGGAGCAGAAGCGTTGAACGGATAATAAAAGAAGTTATAATAATAAAAAAGAGTCTCAAATTTTGAGACTCTTTTTTTATTTATAAGTGATTAAGTTATTTCATCAAATAACGAATCAAGTAATCGTAAAATTGCGCCTGTTCTTCGATATGTTTTTGATAGGTGTTTCCGCCATAATGGCCCAAATCTTTTTTTGTAATGACATAGATCTCATTTTTTTGTGCTTCTCTATTTTGTAGCGAAGCGGCAAATTTATACGAATGAAACGGCGGAACACGATCATCATTATCGGCCGTAAAAATAATTGTGGTAGGATAATTTACCTCTTTTTTAATTTTATGTAATGGAGAATATTTGGAAATCAATTTGAATTCTTCTTCAATTTCAGGATTTCCATATTCGTCATAATGGTATTTTCCAATCGTATACTTATGGAAATTCACCATGTCATAAAC
>JAGORP010000116.1 GCA_018062725.1 Flavobacterium sp. | reverse complement strand
GCACTACCTCTTTGCACTATTACCTTTTCACTTTTCACTTTACTGAACATAATACGGCGAAATCATTAAATACACAATCACTCCCGTTACAGCCACATATAACCATATTGGAAACGTAATTCTAGCTATTTTTTTATGATGATCGAAACGTGCTGCCAGAGCTCTTACGTAGGTAATTAACACCAACGGAATTATTGCAATTGACAACACAATGTGCGAAATAAGAATGAAGAAATAAATTCCTTTCATGATACCTTCGCCTCCATATTTGGTCGCTTCCGAAGTCATGTGATAGGCGACATACATTCCTAAAAAGGCCACTGAACAGGCAATTGCTGTTTTCATTAATCGCTCGTGTAAGGCTCGATTCCCTTTTTTAATCGCCATCACTGCCCAAACTAACAATACGGCAGTAACACCGTTGATAGTAGCATAAATTGGAGGTAAAAAAGACAAAGGCTTAACATCAAATCCAAAATCTCTTAATTTCACTTTAAACAATATCGCCACCACTAAAGGAATGGCAATAGATAAAATGACGATCCAAACGTTGTATTTTTTTTCGATATTGTTTTGCATGGTTTTTATTTTCTTTGAAAATTGAAATTGATTTTGAAATTGCTATTGAAAAACTATTCTGCCAATAACTTAGAAATGTCTTGTTTGATTTGTTTAACGCCTTCTTCTTTTAGTCCGTCGTAGTAGATAATTGGATTACCAAATTCATCTTTACGACATCTAATATTGCCTTCTTTATCGATTAAAGCAAAGAGTCCCGAATGTTCAAATCCGCCATTTACTTTTTTATTTTCACCCACATACAGGTTGTAACCTTTGTTGGCGATTTCGAAGATGGTGTTTTTATCTCCGGTTAAAAAATGCCAATTCATTCCGCTTGCTGCAATAGCTTCGGCATGTTTTTTCAAAACTTCTGGTGTATCATTTTCAGGATTAATCGTGATGGAAGCAATTCCGAAATTGGTATTCGAAGCAAAACTCGCTTGCACTTTTTTCATGTTGGTATTCATGATGGGGCAAATAGTAGGGCAAGTTGAAAAGAAAAACTCCACTACATATACTTTTCCATTGTAATCATTGTTAGAAATCGTTTTTCCATTTTGATCGGTTAACGAAAAGGAAGGCGCTTTACCAATAGTTTGCAAATCACTTTTACCTGTTCCTTCTTCCTGAACTTTATTCAAGCGATCAGCTTTGGTTATTTCGCCATTTTTAATTCGATTTACAATTTTTGGAATAAAAATAATTCCAAAAATCAGAATGATCAAACTGGTTCCGATATAGGATTTGTTTTTCATAGCGTTATTTTTTTTCGTGCAAACGGAAATTTTCTTTGTTTTTATTGCGTTTTAATGCCAAACGATATTCACGAAGTAAGATTTTTACATCATCGGTCATCTCGTTATGCAAATCGGCTGCAGAAGTCGAATTATAACTTTCGCGATATTCATCTTTGCCGGCTTTATTTTTTCCTTTTCTACCGCGATGATTAATGTCTTTATCAAGAATTATCACTTCTGAAGTACTCAAATTGGCATTTAAAGTTCCTTTCAAATGAAAACCATCATAATAGTTTTGAATTTCTTTTGGGGAAGCGAACACAATTTTATACCCCGACATATTATCGGTAAATGCAGCCAATTTTTCAAGCAATTCGTTTACTTGTGGCTGACTTCCCTCCTGCGCGATCAAAACGACTTGAAAATCTTTGAAACCAACATATTTATCATAAATCTTCTGATTCAAATTAAATACATTTCCTTGGTTCGCTTTAACATCTTTACCAATAAAGCCCAGTACAGTAATTTTGTTTTTTAGAGCCACCTTTTCTCCACTTAAAGATTTCCATGCGGGTAACTCGGCATTATTTTTAGAAATGGTAGGTAAAAAAAGCTGATTATGTGTTGCCGAAGCAAATATCATATAGATTACAATTGGCAACGCCAAAAGCAAAACAAGCACAAGTTTATTCTTCATGGTAAAGAAGTTATTTAGAGAGTACAAAAATAAAAAAATCCCGATTAAATCGGGATTCTTATTGAATTAATATGTTGTTAAAAATTCCATTTAATGGTAGAGTTTTTAAACACTTCAAATATATAATCAGCTTCAACTAGCAAGATAAATACTAAATATAAAATTAAGAATACAAGTGGAGCAACAATAGACCATCTTAAAGTCGATGTTTCGCCTTCAAGGTGCATGAATGCCCACATAATTCCGTATGCTTTAACCACAGTAAGGATGATGAAAATCCAGTTCAATAAATTCATCCCTAATAAGTTTGTAAAGTGTAAACCATGAGGCTTAACGATACCTAAAGCTACTTCAACAATTGTAATAAGAGAAAGAAATCCGAATACTTTCCAGATTCTACCTACGTTTGATTCGTGTGAATGTCCCATAAGAATATTTTTATTATTAAACTAAGTAGAAGAATGTGAATACGAATACCCAAACTAAATCTACAAAGTGCCAGTATAATCCAACTTTTTCAACCATTTCATAGCTACCTCTTCTTTCGTAAGTTCCTAAAATAACATTAAAGAAAATAATGATATTAAAAATAACTCCTGAAAATACGTGGAATCCGTGGAAACCAGTAATAAAGAAGAAGAAATCTGCAAATAATTTACTTCCGTATTCGTTTTGTTTTAAGTTAGCACCTTCTACTACAGAAGTTGCTGTCTCTAATCTTTTTAACGACTCTTCGCGTGATAACGTTACTTTTTGTTTTGTTTCAGGATTGATTACTTCGGTACGAACTAATAAATCTGGATGCGATTTAAATCCTTCCACTACTTCAGCAACAGAAACTGATGGTAAAGCACTTTCTTCAGTGAACCAAATTCCGTTACTACGAGTGTGTTGAACTCTTTCTTGAGGGATATCGGCTGCAAATTCATGTAAGGCCACACGTTTTCCGTGTACATCTACAAATTGTAGAATAGAACCTCCTTTTGATTCGATTGCACCATACTCGCCTTTGATAAAGTTTTTCCATTCCCAAGCTTGAGAACCCACGAAAATCAAACCTCCCACAATGGTTAATAACATGTATACTGCTACTTTCTTTTGTTTCATTTGATGACCTGCATCAACTGCTAACACCATCGTTACCGACGAAAAGATAAGAATAAACGTCATTAAAGCCACATAATACATTGGTGCAGAAACACCATGCATAAATGGAAAGTGTGTAAAAACTTCATCAGCCAAAGGCCAAGTTTCGATAAATTTAAATCTTGAAAAACCGTAAGCTGCTAAGAATCCTGAGAATGTTAATGCATCGGAAACGATGAAAAACCACATCATCAGTTTACCGTAACTTGCATTCATTGGCTCGTTTCCGCCGCCCCATGTTTTCCCTTCAGTACTTGAAGTAACTGTAGTTGCCATAGAAATATATTTAAAAAGTTGTCAAATGTACGTTTTTTTCTTTTTATACGAAATACAAAAATAAAAACAAAAATATCCAAAGCAAATCCAAAAAGTGCCAAAACATCGCACCTAGCTCAATTCCAATAGTTTGAGACGAGTTGTATTTTTGTTTAAAATGATTATAAATTATGATTAAAAGCGAAATTATCCCTGCAAACAGGTGCACCATGTGCAAAATAACCAACATATATAAGAATGTAGTGGTAATTGTACTTTCACTTCCGGTGAAGAAAAAGCCCATCTCTACGATTTGGCTAAATCCTTTAAATTGAAAGAAAACGAAAGTAATTCCCAACACCAACGTTCCTAATAAAAATAAGGTGGTATTTTTTTTATCATCTCTTTTGATAGCCAATTTTGCAAAATGAATAGTCATACTACTCATTACCATCACAATGGTACTAAATGTAAAGGCAGAAGGAAGCACCATTTCATGTATCCAATCTTTACGAGACGCACTTACAATATAAGCACTCGTTAATCCGGCAAACATCATAAACATACTTAACATTCCGAAAAGCAATAACAGCTTCTTCGATCTATCGTCTCTTTCTTTCTCTTCTTGAACAGTCATTGTTGTCATTATCGTAAGAATTTATCTAAAATATATACTAATTGTAAAAGTGAAATATACGAAACACTCACCAACATTAAGGTCTTTGCTGCTTTATCGGTTTTGTTTTGGTATAATTTTATTGCATAAAATAACATCCAAACTCCTAATAGCAAAACTATTACAGCCGCTATTGGTGTTAAAAATAATTGTCCGGTATAACCAAAACAAGGCAATATTGATGCTACTGTTAACCAAATTGTGTATAATATGATTTGCATCGCTGTTGATTTGTCTCTATTTCCAGAAGGAAGCATATAAAATCCTCCCTTTTTATAATCGTCATACAAAAACCAGCCAATAGCCCAAAAATGTGGGAATTGCCAAAAAAACTGAATTAAAAATAACGTTCCTGCTTCAATCCCGAATTCACCAGTAGCCGCAACCCAGCCCAACATAAAAGGAATCGCCCCTGGAAAGGCACCCACAAAAACAGACAAAGGCGTCTTGGTTTTTAAGGGCGTATAAACACTGGTGTATAAAAATATAGAAATCGCACCAAACATAGCCGACTTCTCATTAATATTATATAAAATCACCAAACCCAAAATGGTAAGAACTGAAGCTATTATAAAAGCTGTATTTACTGACATACGACCGCTTGGAATGGGACGGTTTTTGGTTCTATCCATCAGTGCATCAAGATCTTTTTCAATGATTTGATTGTAAGCATTGGATGCCCCAACCATGCAATAGCCTCCAACAGCCAACATGATTAAAGTAGTAATTGCCGATTGATTTATTTCATCTACTCCCAACAAATACCCTGCTATGGAAGAAAAAACCACACTAATTGCCAAACCTGCTTTGGTAATTTCTTTGAAATCAACAAAAAGGCTTTTAACAGAAAATGTAGTAGTGGTAGTGCTCAAGGCAATTGTTTTAAAAATCGGTGCAAAGATAGGAATAAGGAAAATGAAAAATCAAATTTATAGAATGTAATTTTTAATAATCAAAGTACCAGTTAAATACATCGGAACGCAATCCTATAGAAAACCAAGTGGTATTTTCTTTAAAAACAGTTGCCGTATTTACTTTTGGAGAAAACCCACGGTACATAAAATTAGCAAACAACTTCAAATTCGCATTTGGATTTACCAAATAGCCCGCATTTAAATCGGCAATCATTATTGTGGCTTTATTTCCATTTCCAATCGCGACACCTTTGTCGAAAGCTCTTGTTTCATCGTAATCTTTGTAAATATTTCCACCGTAATTTTTAGCATCTGAAGCAGTATCCAAATCATAGCCTCTAATTCCGTAATGCAATTTCACATCACCGAACAATCTTCCTTTGGTATAACGGGCTATTCCTATTAATTCTCTAAAATTGGATCCCCAATTGTGGCCCATACTCTGATTATTATGACCATAATTAGTTACTACTTCACTATGCGAATACACATAAGGACGCACCAAATTATATTCGCCTTGTAGGTATAAATTTTTAACGCCGAAAGCATTGCTATATTTGGCGCCAAACTGAGCCCCAATTTTATTTCGCCAACTTTTTTCACCACCAAACATATCGCCTATTGCGAATTCATCTATAAATAACTGACTGTAAAGATTAATAGTATTGTTCCATTTGTATTTTCCTGTTAAACCTAATGCAGCATTTCCGCTTCGGGCAGAAGATGAAAATTCTACCGAACGGTAAAAAATAATGGGATTCACAAAATTCACATCAAAACCTCTGTCATTGGTATTGGTCCAAACAACCGACTCAAAAAAACCAATATTCAATCGTTTGGTAGCATTCCAACTCAGATAATGATTGGCCATGTATTTAGTGGTATATGTTTTTTCTAAAGTAGCCGATGGACGAACATCTTTGAGCCACATATAGGT
>JAGORP010000024.1 GCA_018062725.1 Flavobacterium sp. | reverse complement strand
ATTTTAGTCACTATTTGATGCAATTTTGAATTTAAATCATCATTCTTAATCTCCGTTTTACTTCCATATTCGTCGGAATTCCATTGGGTAGAATTCATTTTATTCTCAGCAATATTTAAGGCACGAGTCAACAAATAATCCAAATGTTTATTTGTTGGATCTAAGTTATAAATTTGTTGAATGGCTTCAACTTCGTCACCGTAATAACCATACAATGTCCAAAGTGCCGCTTTTTGTTCATTGGTTTTGGCAATGGCTAAAGCTTGCTCAAAATCTTTATTTTCCTGCGGATGAAAACTATAAGTGGCGACCGTTCTTAATTTGGGACAATTATCAAAAACGACACTATATATAAAATTTGATTTTGCATACTCTTTGTTTTTATACAAAACCCCAGCGATGTAGGAAAGCCCTCTATAATACAACTCATTTCTTTCAACCGTTGCTTGTGTTTTATTAAAAAAAAGCACTGCTTCGTTTCTATTTTGCGAGTAGAAATAAGACTTCAAAGTAAGAAACCAATATCTGTTTTTTAGGAATGGATCATTAGATAAATTATAAACATCTTCGACTTTTTTAGCTTGTGCAACCGCCATGTATTGCATTGGATCTAAACGATCTGTATTATAATTCCAAGAAGCTACATTATTAGAATACTTCTCTAAGGATTTGGCCAGATTCATAAAAGCAAAAAACTGTTTTAGTTTTCCATCTTTTAGGTCAAATTTTTGGGTTAATTTATTACTTTCTTTTTTTAGGATGGCTTTACTAATTTTTGACAATTCTGCGTTCGAAGAATCAGATAAAATATAATAATTAAGTTGTTCCTCAGATAATTTTTTACCCAAATATTGTTTCCAATCAGCAATAATCGATTCTTTAAATCTGTTAGAATGAGCATTATCATACCAATCTTCCCCATAAAACATATTAATACTATAAAAAAGTTGTTCATATGATTTATCTTGAACATACGCTTCTGGGGCGAAACTTGAGTTACTTTGAAACCAATCCCAATCACCATCGGCACAAATTGACACATAGGACGTAACTCCAATAACCAATGTGCTAAATAATACGAATAAGGGCTTAAAAATGGAACTCATTTGGATATTTTTTTAAATTATTTTCATCAAGATCATAATAGATGATTTCATCGGGTTCTTTGTTCATGTATGCTGACAAAAGTGATTTCATTTCTTTTAAATCATGTTCTGAAATTTCTTCCAAATGCAATTTATCACCTTCTTTGAAGAAAAACCCTTTAAAAAGCGTATTTTTTTGGACTGAAATAGTATTTTTTTCAATTTCAAAAGTAGGATTATTTCTAAAATCTTCCCTACTCGTTTTTGAAATTAAATGTATTATTTCATTATTTCTACTGTGCACCATCCATGAAAAAATAGGTAACGCTACTTTCAATGGTAACGGGTACTTTTTTAGTGCTGGCAAATACTGTAAGGCAATTTTTTTATCATAAATTGAATTAATCCCATTGGCCTCTAATTTCCCCATATTGTAAAACATCAAAACACCATAATCTACTGGAGGTACTTTAGTTGCTCTAAAATACTTTATTTGATGTAAACGTATTGTTGTCGAAATTGTTTTAGCGTATTTTACTTTTAATAATTTAAGAAAAGCCACATACCGATCTCTACTTGCCAAAGACCAATCGCAGTCGATTTGTATTTCATTGGTTTTCATGTGATTTACTTGGTTGATTTGGTCAATTAACCGAATTATTTTGAATACCAAATCTTCTGTTTTTAATTCTTTTGAAAGAAAAACTTCATTTTTAATAAATACTACAGGGACAATAGTTTCCTTTATTTTTTTGTCTTTGAAAAAAACTGGAGCTAACGGCATAGGGGTTCCATTGGTAAGGCCTACATCAAAATAGCGAACATATAATTTATCTACATTGTTTTGTGCCAAAACCTTTTTTTCGGCATTAGAAAGCTGAAAAACGGTTTTCCAATAGTAAAAAGACGTCGTTTTGGGTTCCTTGTTTGTACAAGAAACCAAGAAGTAAAACACTAGTAAAAAGAGGCTTTTTTTCATTTTGAAATGGAAGTAAAGATATAAAAAAACCGAACTCATTTCCGAGTTCGGTTTAAATTATATTGCTTTTACCCTTTGACAAACATAGGGTAATAGTTCACAATGACTATTTCACCAATGTCATTTCGTCAACAATGTGTTTTGCACCTGAGAAATTCTCAATTACCCACAATACATAACGAATATCAACATTAATGGTTCTTTGCAAGTTTTTATCAAAGATAACGTCACCAGCCATAGCTTCGATATTTCCGTCGAAAGCCAAACCAATTAATTCACCTTTACCGTTTAATACTGGTGAACCTGAGTTACCACCTGTAATATCATTATCGGTTAAGAAGTTTACGTGTAAAGAACCGTCTTTATCAGCAAAACGACCAAACTCTTTGTTTTTGTTCATTTCCAATACACGAACTGGTAAATCAAATTCTTGATCTCCTTTTTTGTATTTTTTAACTTGACCGTCTAAAGTTGTATAATTGTTCACTTTAGCATCGTTACGTTTATCTGCAGGTAAAGAACGTACTTTTCCATAGGTTAAACGCAAGGTTGAATTAGCGTCTGGATATTTAATTTCTCCAATTTTAGATTCTCTTAATCCTTCCACTAATTTACGGAATGCTGCACCAAAATCATTTTGTGCTTTTGCAATTGCGTCAGATTTAGTACTAAAATGAGTAGTCATATCGTTAGACAATGCTACTAAAGGATCGTTTGTTAATAATGCTTCACTTGGCAAATCTAAGAATGCTTTAATTCTGTCTTTTGAAGTAACAACACTTAAATCGAATGCTGCATTTACATATTTAGCAAAATCTCCATTGTATTCTTTACCAATTTTTTCTACCATTGGAGCAATAGCATAACCTGTAGACTTAGTAGAATATAATTTTAATTGTGCTGCTAAAATATCTTTTTCAGCTGGAATATGAGCTTCTTTGAATAATTCGTCAGTCATTTCTAAGATAGCTGGAGCCATTTGAGTACGTTTTGCAGCATCTGCTTTGGCATACATTTCCAGTTGTTTTCCTAGCGTTCTTCCGATAGTTCCAAAAGTGGTAGTTCTAAACAACTGTTGTAAATAATTATCGTGACGTGATTTTTCGTTCGTTAATTTATAGAAGTTATTGATAGTTTCAACAACATTACCATATTTAGCCTTATTAGCTGGCAAGTTAGCCCATTTGTTAAATTTAGCTTCTTGAGCCGCTTTTAATTTTGCTGTTTGGAATTTTGACAAGGCATCAATCATCCCTTGACGGTTTTTCCAGTAGTTTGCAGTAGAAGCAAATTTCGAAGCATATACCAAGTTCAAAGCATCACTTTGATTCATGTATTTCTTCATGTTGTCCATTCCTGTTTTAGCACCTTCCACCCAAGCAGGATACGCAAATTTCACGTTTTGCTCAATTCCACCTGCAGGCATCCAACGGTTAGTACGTCCTGGGTAACCTAAAATCATCGCGAAATCATTTTCTTTCACTCCTTTTAAGTTAACTGGTAAATGGTGTTTAGGTTGTAAAGGAACATTATTTGTAGAATATTCTGCTGGATTACCGTTAGCGTCTGCATACACACGGAACATAGAGAAATCGGCTGTATGACGTGGCCATTCCCAGTTGTCTGTATCCCCACCAAATTTACCTAAACTTTCAGGTGGCGTACCTACTAAACGAACATCTTTATAATCTTGGTACACAAAATAGTAATACTCGTTTCCTTGAAAGAAAGGACGAACAGAAACCACATATTTACCACCTTCATTATTTTCTTTTTCAATTTTAGCAATTTCGGCATTGATGGCTTTTTCGCGTTCTGCTTCGGTCATTGATGGATTTACTACTGCTAAAATTCTTTTAGAACAGTCGTCCATACGAACAAAGAAACGAACAAATAAACTAGAAGGTTTGATTTCTTCCGCTCTAGTTTTGGCCCAAAAACCATTTTTCAAGTGATTATTTTCTGCTGTTGATTGCTCAGCAATAGCGTCATATCCACAGTGGTGGTTTGTTAATACTAAACCATCTTTTGAAATCAATTCTGCAGTACAACCTCCGTTAAACTGAACAATAGCGTCTTTTAAACTGTGATTGTTGATACTGTAAATTTCTTGAGCCGTTAATTGTAAGCCCATTTTTTGCATATCTCTGTGGTTTAAACGCTCAATGAACATTAAAAACCACATTCCCTCATCTGCTTTTACACTTGATGGAACAAGCGTTATAGCTGCGATAAGTGATAATAAAAGTTTTTTCATAATAAAATATTTTTTTAGTGGTGCGAATATACTCTATTTCGATTTTATCAAAAAATTTAATAAATAGAAAATGGATTTCATTAAGAAAATTTTAACCTTTACTTTAAACAACTAAAATTCAATCGCTTGAATCCTTCTGTAATTCATTTTATCCATCTTACTATTTGAAAGATTAACTTGGTTAAAATTGAAAATCTGTTTCTAAATTACTGCAAAATAGTTTTCAGAATTTAAAAAATAGTTCCTACTATGGTAACAGCAAAAATGAAAATCAGTTAAGCAGAATTCAATTTTACAGAAGGGGTTTGCTATTTTACAAAAGCGGAAATAAAAACGAGTCGCGCGGTTTACAAAATTAGTACAGGGACTTGTATTTTTAGCGCAGGGGTTTATACTTTTACCACAGGGGTTTATACTTTTGTCGCAGGGGTTTATACTTTTATTGCAGGGGTTTATACTTTTACCACAGGGGTTTATACTTTTATCACAGGGGTTTATACTTTTTGCAAAGCTGTAAAATATTTAAAGACAGAAGAAAGCAGTTCTCCCTTGCCTATTTCAACCGAAGTTCAACGCTTCTTCAAGTTAACTCTTTGGTGATCTAAATACTGTGTCCTTTCAATCTGTTTTACAAATCAGCAATTTTCATCAAATTAAACGGAAAGAAATTACTCTTTACTAATTTTAAATGATTTCGAACTTCCGTCTTCCAATTCTACTTTCCCAAAATAAAACCCAGCACTTATTCCCGTTGGATTAATTTTGATAACGGAAGTTCCCGGCAGTATTAACTGTTGCCAAATCGTTTTACCTGACAAATCGATTAATTTGATTTTCAGACTTCCAAAATAATCGGACGGCTTTTGGATTAAAAAGAAATTTTCAAACGGATTAGGATACACTTGAATTTCGTTCTCTTTATTCAAATCGGAATGCATTAAATGCAAGGTTTGGCTAAAATCTCCATTTTCATTGTTGTTTTTATCCAATGAAGTCACCACAAAATATTTGGTTAAAGCAATCTCCGAATCAATTAAAAGCTGATTAGCGGCAACTATATCTAAAATTTTAGAACTCTCTTCTCTATTGTTTGTGGCATCCAATTCACTGTCAAAGGCATACACAACATATTTTTTTGGCAAATCATTATCGGATGCAATTCCTGGCGTATCCCATTTCAAGTACAGGCCTTCGAATCTAATATTTTCAGGTACATTTGGACAAATATCATCTTTTCCTGCAACAGGAGGCGCAAATGATTTGAATTGATAAGACCCAGATTGTAAAACGGTATTAATTGTTTTGTCATTATTTTTAATACTAGAATAATTGTACGCAATTTGTCCGAATGTGGCCTCCATCGAAGTGGCTCTATTTTGTATAATTTGATTTTGTATTTCCGAAGCAGCCCAATTATTAGTATCTGTTAATTTGTAATATCCCTGACTAACATAGAGTTGTTTTCCCGAAGCCGCAACTTGATCATTCCACCATTTTGAAAGTGTTATATAATCCTGAGCACCCGTAATTTTCCAATACAATTGAGGCGCCAAATAGTCTACTTTTCCCGCGGTTAGCCAAGCAATAGGATCACAATACATATCATAAAAAGAAGACGTTCCAGTAATACCTGTAGGTATACCCGATTTCCATACTCCGAAAGGACTCACTCCAAATAGAATCGTTTTATTTTGAGAAGCATTTATTCCTTGTAAAGCATCATATACTTTGCCAATCATTGTATTTACACTATGTCTACGCCAATCGGCAATAGTTGCAATACCCGTTGGATTATGAGCTGCAAATGTAGCCGCATCTTGATTCGTAGCCATACCACTAGTTGGATAAAAATAATCATCAAAATGAATTCCATCTATATCATACCTAGAAGCAATGTCTTGAACAATATTTTTAATATACTCCTGAACAGCAGGCAAACCTGGGTCCAATATTTTTAAATTCCCATTATTCGATGCTGAAATTATCCAAGACGGATGCGTATTAATTACATGATTAGGAGACAAAGTATACGACGTAACATTGGCACTGGCGCGATAGGGATTTAACCAAGCATGCAAATCTATCCCGCGATTATGAGCTTCGGTGATAGCAAATGCTAAAGGATCCCATAGCGGTGTTGGCGCCAGTCCTTGAGTTCCGGTTAATCTATACGACCATGGTTCTAAGGCAGAATTATACAAAGCATCACATTCTGAACGAACTTGAAAAAATACCGTGTTGTAGCCATTTGCTTTCACAGTATCTAATATCTCTATTAATTCGGCTTGCTGTGCTGCTGGAGTTGCCAATCGATTGGTTGGCCAATTTAAATTAAAAACAGTGGAGATAAAAACACCACGTAGATCTCTTTTGGGGTACGCGTTTGTTGACGCTGGATTTTGAATACATTGTGTGCTTACATATGTATTGAAAAATAAAAAAAACAGTTGAAGTAGGGCAATCTTATTCATTTTAAAGCAACTGAAAATCTTTCACTAAACTAATTAAACAAAAAATCCCGATAACTCGGGATCTTTTTATGCTTCTGTATTTAACATCTGCCATAATTTATCTTTGAGTTCTGTTAAGCCTTGTTGGGCAACCGACGAGATAAACATATAAGGAATTCCATTAAAATCTTTGTCTAATTTTTGCTGCATTTCTGCTTTTAGTTCATCATCTAACATATCACATTTGGATACTACAACCAAACGATCTTTGTCGAGCATTTCTGGATTGTAGCGACGCAATTCGTCTAACAAAATATCATATTCTTTCTTAATATCATCAGCATCGGCGGGAACTAAGAACAATAACGTTGAATTTCGTTCAATATGACGTAAAAAATAATGCCCCAATCCTTTTCCTTCTGCTGCCCCTTCAATAATCCCCGGTATATCGGCAATAACGAACGATTGAAAATCACGGTACGCAACAATTCCCAAATTGGGTTTTAACGTCGTAAACGGATAATCGGCAATCTTAGGTTTTGCGGAAGTCAACACCGATAACAATGTCGATTTCCCAGCATTTGGAAATCCAACCAAACCAACATCGGCTAATACTTTTAATTCCAAAATAATATCGGCTTCCACTGGAGGCATTCCAGGTTGTGCGTAACGAGGCGTTTGATTGGTAGACGAGCGAAAATGCCAGTTTCCTAATCCACCTTTTCCACCTTCGGCAACAATTCTTTTTTCGCCATCTTCTGTGATTTCAAAAAGGATTTCATTCGTGTCTTTATCACGAACTACTGTTCCTAGAGGCACTTCAATAATTTTATCTTCCCCATCATGTCCTGTACTTCGAGAACTTCCACCATCACCACCGTGACCTGCTTTTACGTGACGTGCAAATTTCAGATGAAACAAAGTCCAAAGTCCTTTATTTCCTACCAAATATACGTGTCCACCACGACCACCATCTCCCCCATCGGGACCACCTTTTTCAATAAATTTTTCTCTGTGTAAATGTGAAGAACCTTTTCCTCCTTTACCAGATGAAACATATATTTTTACGTAGTCTACAAAGTTACCCTCTGTCATTATTTCTTATTTTTCAATATTATGATTTAATTTAAAAATACCTGACAGCCACTGGCTGTCCTCCTCTTAATATCAAATCTTCTGTCATTATTCAAGGCAAAAGGCAAAAGGCAAAAGTTAATTAAACTATTTGGCTAATGTCTTATGTCTTATTACTAATTTATTTCTTTTATAGAACGGACTAAAACCTTATCGATTTTAACACCATCCATATCCATTACTTCCAATTCCATTTTATTCCAAACCAGCTTCTCTCCTACTTTAGGGATGTATGATAATTCGGTCATGATTAAACCACTTACCGTAGTTACATCATAATCATTAATCAATTCATCCATATCAAAATAAGTCAAGAAATCGTGTAATGAATAATGTCCATCTACCAACCAAGTACCGTCTTCTCGAACGATCAATTGGAATTCTTCTTCATAAAAATCGGCAGCATCACCAACCAAGGCTTCCAAAATATCATTTAAAGTGATAATTCCTTGTAAAATACCGTATTCATCGGTTACAAAGGCATAATGAACTTTTGTTTTTTTGAAAATATCCAAGGCTTTATAGGCCGAAGTATGCTCAATAAAATATACCGGTTCTTTGGCAATTGCTTTTAAATCGAAGGATCCTTTTTCAAAATTGGCGAATAGATCTTTCAACAAAACCACACCAATAACATTATCCAAATTATCTTCACAAACCGGATAAATAGAATGCAATTCGTCCAACACTTTTTCTTTGGTTTCTTTCAAATCATCTTCTAAAGACAAATACACCAACGATTTACGGTGTGTCATTAAGGAGTTGATTTTTCGATCTCCGATATGAAAGACACGTTCTACGATATCTTGTTCAATTTCCTGTGCTTCTCCGCCTTCGGTTCCTTCTTTGATGATGGCTTTAATTTCTTCTTCGGTTACTTTACCGTCGGCCGTTGGTTTTATTTTAAAAACGTCTAAAATAAAATCGGTCGAAACCGTTAACAACCATATAAAAGGTGCCGTGACCACAGAAACTATTTTCATGGGTAACGCAACTGCTTTGGCAATGGTTTCCGGAAAATTTAGTCCGATACGTTTGGGTAATAACTCTCCGAAAACCAACGAAAAATACGTTAAAACAACTACAACCGTTCCTACCGATAATGAAGCAGCATAGGGCTGTGTTAAGGTATAACTCTCATAGAAAAAGCGCACATCTTCGGTTACTTTTTCACCAGAATAAATACCGGTTAAAATACCAATAAGCGTGATGCCTATTTGTACCGTCGATAAAAATTTATTTGGCGAATTGGCCAAATCTAGAGCTGTTCTTGCACTCGTATTACCTTTTTTGGCGGCCGTTTCCAACCTGTTTTTTCTTGCTGATATGAGTGCGATTTCTGACATAGAAAAAATTCCATTAATTAAAATCAGCAAGAAAATTATGACTATTTCCAATTGTTTCTGTTTAGTTTAAAGTTTGTACTAATTTACAAATTTTCAATGACATTACTTAAACGCGCTGTAATTTCTGCAATAGTACCAATACCGTTTACGGCATAAAATTTTTGTTGCTCCTTATAATAATCCATCAGAGGAGCTGTTTTTTCGTTGTATTCTTGATAACGATTTCGTATTTTTTCTTCGTCTTGGTCATCTATACGTCCTGAAGTTTTTCCTCTTTCTAACAACCGTTGTACCAAAATTTCATCATCGGCTTCTAACGCAATAGTAGCCGTAATTGCTTGCTTTTTGGAACTTAAAAAAGTATCAAGGGCAGCTGCTTGTGTTAACGTTCTTGGAAACCCATCGAATAAAAATCCAGCGGATTGTGGGTTTTTATCTACTTCCGATTGCAACATATTGATGGTTAAACTATCGGGAACCAAATCACCTCTGTCAATGTAGGTTTTGGCTTCTAGCCCCAATGGCGTATTATTTTTCATGTTATAGCGAAAAATATCACCTGTAGACAAATGTGTTAAATTATATTTTTCTTTTAAAAATTCTGCTTGCGTGCCTTTTCCTGCACCTGGTTTTCCGAAAAGAACGATATTAATCATTACTAAAGTTGAATTGGTTTAAAGTTGCTGTTGTTTGAATGTTTATTCTGAAAGTTGGTATACATCTTTTAAGTTTCTTCCCAGACCATCATAGTCTAATCCGAAACCTACAATGAATTTGTTAGGAATACGAATTCCAACATAATCCAACTTAATATCTTTTTTATAGGCTTCTGGTTTCAGGAAAAGGGTTGCAATTTTAAAATGCTTCACGCCCTGGTTTTTAAAAATATGTTTTAACTCTTCAATGGTATTTCCAGTATCTACAATATCTTCTACTATGATCACGGTGCGTCCTTCAAGATTTTGATTTAAACCTATAAGTTGCTTCACTTCATTGGTAGATTGAGTCCCTTCATACGAAGCCATTTTTACAAATGACACTTCACATTGATGGTTATAATGCTTCATCAAATCGGACAAAACCATAAACGAACCGTTTAAAACTCCAATAAAAACAGGTGTTTCTTCTTGAAAGTCATCTTCAATTTGTTTGGCCATGTTCGCAATTGCAAAGTCCAATTCTTGTGCCGAAATAAACGGTACAAAATATTTGTCGTGTAATTTAATTTCCATAGTTGTAATTAGAAATAAAGGGCAAAGATAGTATTAAGAATTAAGATTTTAGAATTAAGAATTAAGAATTTTAATTGAACCGACTTTTGAACTATATTTGATTCATAAAATCGTCACTGATAATTGATTATTAATACCATTGATACCTTATCAAATAGAGATAAAAAACAACACAATTAGAGTAATAAACACAATAAAAAAAGTGATTCATATGTTATTTCTAAACAATCTTTTTTAAACATATGAAATCTGAATTGCATCAACTTCTAGAAAACTGTTCGATAGCCCGAAAAGAGCGAGATAAAATGCGCAATTTGGTTATTCGAAAACCCGAATTCATACCCGAATTATGTGACATTGCTTTTCACTTGGAAGATGAAATGCATATAAAAGCGTATTGGATATTAGAATTAGTCAGCGAAAAAAAACTCAGACTTTTGACTCCTTATTTTGAAGATTTCTGTGAAATCATTCCGAAATTGACCGATGATTCTGCCAAAAGAACAGCTTCACACCTTATTTTTTTCTTGACCAAAAGCAATCATCGTGCCAACGGAATCAATCTCACACAATTACAAGAAACACAAATCATTGAAATGTGTTTTGATTGGCTAATTCGCGACGAAAAAGTAGCCACCAAAGTCTACGCTATCAAAGCACTTTTTGTCTTAGGAAAAAAATACGAATGGATTCATGTAGAACTCAAAAACATCATCCAACAAGATTATACCAATCATAGTGAAGCATACCAAGCGGCAACTCGAAACATTTTAAAGAAAATGAAAGTGTAAAAATTAACAATTTTTGCGGAAAAACCGCAATGAATAGTGGAAAACTTTGATTAAATTTAACTAAGATTTTTAGATATATTTAAAATTAAAATACCACAACTAATTTTGAATATATTTTAATCATAAGACCTACTTATACTAATAAAGGAACTTATTTAACCCAAAGCAACTTTATTTATAATCCCCAGCAATTGCTGGGGATTTGTAATAACAAAAACCTCAACAAAATAGAATTCATTAAAAATTTGAGTCCTTTTAAGTACTTCGTTACAGCAAAAAATTAAATTTCAAAAAAAGAAATTAGACTTTATATTCTGCACTAACTTTTCTTCTGCAAAAATTTTTAAAAAAGTCTATCTTTGCACAACACAACTAAATTACAATGAACTACTTTTCTTCCGATTTCAAATTAGGAATACTTGGCGGAGGCCAATTAGGCAAGATGCTACTTACCGAAACTCGAAAATACGACATTCAAACTTTAGTACTTGATCCAAGTGAAGAAGCTCCCGCACGTTACAGCTGCAATGCTTTTTTCAAAGGAAGTCTTCTCGAATACGACACCGTTTATCAGTTTGGTAAAATGGTAAATACCTTAACTATCGAGATTGAAAATGTAAATCTAGAAGCTTTAGAACAACTTGAAAAAGAAGGATTACCTGTTTTTCCATCGCCAAAAACCTTACGCTTAATACAAAACAAAGGCCGTCAGAAAGATTATTACGTTGAACATAAAATTCCGACATCGGCACACCAACGTTTTGTCGCTATTTCCGACTTAAAAACAGCATTAGAAAAAGACGAATTGGATTTTCCTTTTGTTTGGAAAGCCGCACAAGGTGGTTATGATGGTAATGGCGTTAAAATTGTACGTTCCACAATGGACTTAATTGGATTACCCGAAGTAGAATGCATTGCCGAAGACATGGTTCCGTTTAAAAACGAACTAGCGGTTATTGTTGCCAGAAGTCCAAAAGGAGAAATAAAAACGTACCCAGTGGTTGAAATGGAATTTCACCCCGAAGCCAATCAGGTAGAATATACCATTTGCCCGGCGCGTATTTCTAAAAAAGTAGCCGAAAAAGCACAAAAAATAGCTTTACAGGTTTCCGAAGCATTCAATCATGTGGGATTATTAGCCGTTGAAATGTTTCAAACGGAAGACGATGAAATTTTGGTCAACGAAGTCGCTCCTCGTCCTCACAACTCAGGACATTATAGCATTGAAGCCAGTTACACCTCACAATTTGAACAACATTTACGTGCCATTTTAGACTTACCTTTGGGAGCTACCGAAAGTAAAGTGGCTGGAATTATGGTCAATTTAGTAGGCGAAGAAGGATTTTCAGGGCAAGTGCATTACGAAAATATCGAAAAAATCATGGCCATTCCAGGGGTTACGCCACATATTTATGGAAAACAAGAAACACGACCGTTTCGTAAAATGGGACACGTAACCATTGTAAATGAAGATATGACCGAAGCCAGAAAAATTGCAGAGGAAGTAAAAAATAGTATTAGAGTGATTTCTAAAAATTAAAAAATTTAATAATTTAAAGATTCAAAGAGTATTGCCGAACTATTCAACTGCAAAAATTTTTCAATCTTTAAATTTTTCAATCTTTAAACAAACAAAAAAATGAATAAAGTAGCCGTAATCATGGGAAGCATATCTGATATGCCCGTAATGCAGGAAGCCATAGATATACTAAAGAGTTTTGATATTGAAACAGTAGTCGACATCGTGTCGGCGCATCGTACTCCAGAAAAATTATTTGATTTCAGTAAAAATGCACATACTCGTGGCATTTCGGTAATTATTGCAGGAGCTGGTGGTGCCGCTCATTTACCAGGAATGGTAGCGAGTATGAGTCCGTTACCCGTAATTGGTGTGCCTGTAAAATCAAGTAATTCTATTGATGGTTGGGATTCTGTCCTGTCAATTCTACAAATGCCAGGTGGTGTTCCAGTGGCTACGGTCGCTTTAAACGGGGCCAAAAATGCCGGAATTTTAGCCGCACAAATTATAGGATCAAACGATAAAAATGTATTAGACAAAATTATCACCTATAAAGAAGGATTAAAACAAGCTGTAATTACTGCTTCGGAAGGATTACAAAAATAATTGCGAGGCAAATGGCTTGAATTTCGAAGCCGATTTACTTCCAAAAATTACAAAAAAATAAAGCTCCAGTGGTATTTGGAGCTTTACTTAACACAAACATAAATACCGATTGGGTTAAATCAATACTTAAATTTTTAATATTTTGGACTGCGAAACAGTATTTTCAAATTTTCAGTCACGAATATAGAATTTGTTTCGATATATCACAAATAAAATCGATGAAATACAACATATTATGAAAATTCTTATAAATAAATTCAACACAAAACACGACACAGCTCCTTTCAATTCTATAAAAATGGAGGATTATACTCCTGCTATCGAGGAAGGAATTGCGTTAACCCGAAAAGAAATTGATGCCATCACTCATAATAATAACGAACCAACTTTCGAAAACACGGTAGAAGCTCTTGAATATGCTGGCAATACGTTGGATAGAATTACCAGTATTTTCTTCAATTTAAATTCGGCCGAAACCTGTGACGAAATGCAAAAAATTGCACAAGAGGTGTCGCCACTTTTAACCGAATTGGCCAATGACATTACTTTAAACGAAGTACTTTTCAAACGAATTAAATCGGTTTATGAAAATAGAAATACGCTTACCTTAACAACAGAACAAGCTACATTATTAGAAAAAAAATATAAAAGCTTTTCCAGAAACGGAGCTTTGTTATCGGAAGACAAAAAAGGACGATTACGGGAAATCGACACGCAATTAGCCAAATTAAAATTAACGTATGGCGAAAACGTGTTAGCAGAAACTAATAATTACGAATTACACCTTACCGACGAAGCCGACTTAAAAGGCTTGCCACAAGACACCATCGATTCGGCACGTTCATTAGCCAAAAGCAAAGATAAAGAAGGTTGGATTTTCACTTTAGACATGCCGAGTTATTTACCCTTTGTGACATATGCAGAAAATAGAGAATTACGTGCCGCGATTTCGATTGCAGCAGGCAAAAAAGCCTTTCAAAACAATCAATTCGACAATCAGGAAAATGTCAAAAAAATAGTAGCCCTACGTCATGAAAGAGCGCAATTATTAGGTTATGAATCGCATGCGCATTTTGTATTGGAAGAACGCATGGCGCAACATCCAGACAAAGTGAAATCGTTTTTAAATGATTTATTAGACAAAGCGAAACCAGCCGCTAAAAATGAGTTCACACAGCTGAGTAATTTTGCGAAAAAACTTGACAATATTGACCAATTACAAAAATGGGACAGCACATATTATTCGGAAAAATTAAAACAAGAACTATTTAATTTGGACGATGAAATGCTAAAACCGTATTTCAAACTCGAAAATGTGGAAAGTGGTGCTTTTGAAATCGCCAACAAACTTTTCGGATTGTCTTTTACCGAAGTTTTTGATATTGACAAATACCATGAAGACGTTCGTACTTTTGAAGTAACCGACGAAAAAGGTGAATTAGTAGCTGTTTTTTATTCGGATTATTTTCCAAGAAAAGGAAAACGAAATGGCGCTTGGATGACTTCTTATAAACACCAATATATCAAAAATGGAAAACAAGAACGTCCGCACGTTTCCATTGTTTGTAATTTCACCAAACCAACCGAAACCAAACCTTCATTATTGACTTTTAGCGAAGTAACCACCTTATTTCATGAGTTTGGTCATGCGCTGCACGGTATGTTAGCCAACACGACCTATCCAAGTTTATCTGGAACATCAGTATATTGGGATTTCGTAGAATTACCAAGTCAAGTAATGGAAAACTGGTGCTATGAACCTGAAGCCTTGGCAATTTTCGCCAAACATTACGAAACAGGAGAAATCATTCCGCAGGAATATGTTGATAAAATCAAAGAAAGCGCTTCATTTTTAGAAGGAATGGCGACAATGCGTCAAATAAGTTTTGGCCTTTTAGACATTGCTTTCCATGGTCAACCCGTGACTGTTGAAAATGTCAAAAACTTTGAAAAAACCGCTATGGAAAACACTACTTTATTTCCTGATGTGGAAGAAAACTGTATGAGTGTTTCGTTCTCGCATATTTTTCAAGGCGGCTATTCTTCGGGTTATTATAGTTACAAATGGGCAGAAGTTTTAGATGCCGATGCGTTTGCCTATTTCCAAGAGAAAGGCATTTTTAATAAAGAAGTCGCTGATAAATTCAAAAACAATGTACTGTCGCAAGGCGGAACCGATCATCCGATGACCTTGTACAAAAAATTTAGAGGTCAGGAACCGAAACCGGAGGCTTTATTAAAAAGAGCTGGATTGATTTAGTCATTGCGAACTGTCATCCTGAGCCTGTCTAAGGGATAGTGAAGCAATCTGTAAATAGATTGCTTCGTTGTTCTTCGTCGTAATTACTTACTTAAAGAAAACAACAAGCAACCACCAAAAAACCGGAACACTTTCTACCCAAAAAGAGGTGTAATAATCGGAGCGTTTCGGATTGGCGAAAATTGTAAAAAGAGCCAAACCAATTATCAATACTAGATTTACCCACAATTGAACAATCTGAAAATCGGATTTAAAAAATTCCAAACAATAAAACGGAATCAGTAAAAAAAGATTCAAACATTTTGTTTTATAAACCCCTAATTTTTGAGGTACCGTTTGCAAAGACAAATCGTCATTCTTCAAGTCGATGATTTCAAAAATTAAAATCAAGATGATGACCAACAAAAAGCGTTGGCAAAACTTCAGCCATACATCTTGCGAAAGCGGCAATTCAGCATTCATAATCGGTAAAAAAAGAGTAATTCCCGCCCAACAAAAGGCCACAATATAAATTTTCACGCCTGCCCAATTTCTAGCATTTCCCAACTTCGGAAAAATAGGCAATGTGTACAAGACGGTCAATCCTAAAAAAGCGATCGCTACTAATTGTGTTTGCGTTTGCAATTGAAAACAACAATAAATCACAGCCAAGAACGAAAACATACTCAACCCAACAATTGCTTTTCTTTCATTGGTCATTTTTAGCTTTTTGGCCCTTACCAATTCGTCGTACTTCACAAAATTATACCCTACTATGGTTCCGAAAAAAGCGAAACAAGCCATAGGCGCATCATATTCGATATGAAAAAAATGGAGTGTCATGTTTACCAGGGCATAAACAGACAAAGCAACATGAATACTTCCGTGTATGTAAAAATTAAAAAGTCGTTTAAAAATTTGCATTCACAAAAATAACGAATTGTTAATAAATAACAATTTTGGTTTATAATTTGATAAAAAACCGTCGTTAATTAATGGGTAATTTTAAGATTAATAACTACTTTTGTCATCACAAAAACAACACGCTTTTTATACACTGATTGAATGAAAACAGATGCATTTGCTTTAAGACACATTGGTCCGAGAGAATCTGACCTACAACACATGTTCAAAACTATTGGAGTGAAGGACATGACCCAGTTATTATTTGAAACCTTTCCAGACGGAATTCGCTTAAAACAAGAATTACAACTTGACCCAGCCATGACCGAATATGAGTATTTGACTCACATCACACAGTTGGGCAGTAAAAATAAAGTATACAAATCATATATTGGATTGGGATATCATCCCGCCATTGTTCCTCCAGTAATTCAAAGAAATATTTTTGAAAACCCAGGTTGGTACACGGCTTATACACCATATCAGGCTGAAATTGCTCAAGGTCGCTTAGAAGCCTTATTAAATTTTCAAACTACTATTATCGAATTAACAGGAATGGAAATTGCCAACGCTTCATTACTTGACGAAGGTACTGCTGCGGCTGAAGCCATGACATTACTTTTTGACGTAAGAACGCGTGATCAAAAGAAAAATAATGTTAGTAAATTCTTCGTTTCGGAAGAAATTTTACCACAAACGTTATCCATTTTACAAACTCGCTCTACACCTTTAAATATTGAATTAGTTGTTGGAAATCATGAAACTTTTGATTTTTCTGCCGATTATTTCGGAGCCATTTTACAATATCCAGGAAAATTGGGTCAAGTTCATGACTATTCACAATTTATAGCAAAAGCGGCACAAAATGAAATTAAGGTTGCTGTAGCTGCTGATATTTTATCTTTGGTGAAATTAACTTCTCCAGGAGAAATGGGCGCTGCTGTTGTAGTAGGTACAACACAACGTTTTGGAATTCCAATGGGATTTGGAGGACCTCACGCAGGTTTCTTCGCTACCAAAGAAGAATACAAGCGTTCGATGCCCGGTAGAATTATCGGAGTTTCTATCGATGTAAACGGAAACCGTGCCTTACGTATGGCATTAGGTACTCGTGAGCAACATATTAAACGTGAAAAAGCGACGTCAAACATTTGTACGGCTCAGGTTTTACTAGCGGTTATGGCCGGAATGTATGCCGTATACCACGGACCAAAAGGCTTACAATATATTGCCAACAAAGTACATGCTTCGGCGGTAACTACGGCAAAAGCATTATCTTCATTAGGTATCAATCAAGTAAATTCTGCTTTTTTTGACACCCTTTTAGTAAAAGCTGATGCTGAAAAAGTAAAAGCTATCGCAGAAAAGAACGAATTCAACTTCTTCTACCCAAATAAAGATTGTGTTTCCATTTCTTTTAACGAAACCACTTCGATTGCCGATATCAATACCATTGTTTCTATCTTTTCGGAAGCAACTGGAAAATCTGCCATTCATGTATCAGAATTAGCTACTGAAAATCAGATTCCAACCCAATTAGTTAGAACTTCAACTTTCTTACAGCACGAAGTCTTTAACGCACATCATTCTGAAAGTCAGTTGATGCGTTATATCAAAAGATTAGAGCGCAAAGATTTATCACTAAACCATTCGATGATTTCATTAGGTTCTTGTACAATGAAGTTGAATGCAGCGGCAGAAATGCTTCCGTTAAGTCAAGCAAATTGGAACAATATCCATCCATTCGCTCCTGCCGATCAGGTTCAAGGATATTTATTGATGCTTAAAAAATTAGAACAACAATTAAATGTGGTTACTGGTTTTCAAGGTACTTCCTTACAACCAAATTCTGGCGCACAAGGTGAATATGCAGGCTTAATGGCTATTCGCGCTTATCATATTTCACGTGGTGAAGGCCATAGAAATGTTTGTTTAATTCCTTCTTCCGCTCACGGAACCAATCCGGCTTCGGCAGCTATGGCAGGAATGAAAATCATTGTTACCAAAACAACTCCAGAAGGAAATATCGATGTAGAAGATTTGAGAGCAAGAGCTATAGAACACGCAGCTGATTTATCTTGTTTAATGGTTACTTATCCTTCTACTCATGGGGTTTATGAATCCTCAATAATTGAAATAACTCAATTAATTCACGATAACGGCGGATTAGTTTATATGGATGGAGCCAACATGAATGCACAAGTTGGATTAACTAATCCAGCTACAATTGGTGCCGACGTTTGCCACTTAAACTTACACAAAACCTTTGCTATTCCTCATGGTGGTGGTGGCCCTGGAGTTGGACCTATTTGTGTGAATGATAAGTTAGTTCCGTTTTTACCTACAAATCCTATAGTGGCGACTGGTGGCGAAAAAGCTATTACTGCAATTTCTGCTGCACCTTATGGATCGGCATTAGTTTGTTTAATTTCCTACGGCTACATTTGTATGTTAGGCGCTGAAGGATTGCGTTCTTCAACAGAGCATGCAATTTTGAATGCCAATTATATGAAAGCACGTTTTGAAGGACATTTCCCAATTTTATATTCCGGGGAAATGGGTCGTGCAGCACACGAAATGATTTTAGATTGTCGTTCTTTTGAAGAAAAAGGCATCAAAGTTACAGATATTGCTAAACGTTTAATGGATTATGGTTTCCATGCCCCAACCGTTTCTTTCCCTGTAGCAGGAACTTTAATGGTAGAACCTACAGAAAGTGAAGATTTAGCCGAATTGGATCGTTTTTGCGATGCCTTGATTTCTATTCGTAAAGAGATTGAGGAAGCTTCTGCTGACAATCCAAACAATCCGTTAAAAAATGCACCACATACATTAGCAATGTTAACATCAGATGTATGGGATTTACCGTATTCAAGAGAGAAAGCAGCTTATCCGTTAGCGTATATTGCAGACAATAAATTTTGGCCAAGTGTTCGTCGTGTAGATGATGCTTTTGGAGATAGAAACTTGGTTTGTTCTTGTGCACCAATAGAGGCTTATATCTAATCTAGCAAATAAATAGTTATAAAAAGAGGCTGTCCTTTCATTTGGACAGCCTCTTTTGTTTTCTATACTTTTATTTTATTTTTTTATCAATTTTTGAATTGATTCCCTTCCTTGCTGATCTTCAATCCGGATCATATATACTCCACTTATTAAATCGGAAATATTTACTTCTTTAGTAGTTACTGTTTTTATTTTTTGTCCTTGCAGATTAAATAGTACCGCCGATTTTAAGGCTGAATCCATTTGAATGTTCACAACTTCATTCGCAGGATTTGGAAAAAATGAAATAGAGTTGTCTTGTTTGAATTCTTCATTTGACAATAAGAAAGGACAATTTACAGCCGTAAAATTCACCCTTTGAGTTAAGCTACTATCACCAATTTGACCAACATGATTTTGCCCTGTTCCAAACAATTGTCGACTCGAATTTAAGGCTAAAATTGAAAATGAATTAACCTGTATATTATCAGCACCTAACAACCATCCTGAGCCTAAATTAGGTTGAAGAAAGGTTGTGGAAGAATTAAAACTTGGATTGCCAAATTGACCATAATCATTATTACCAATTACCCACAAAGAACCATCTGTTTTTGATGCAGCTACAAAATTATTTCCGATTTTAACACTCATCCAATCAGCAGGTGAAACGACATACTCCGCCATTGTATACGTCGATCCAGGAATTGGACAACCATATCCAGCACGATACATTTTTCCATCCGATTTAATGGCAATACTTGAACTTACTCCTCCAGCAATTTCTGTAAATGCTACAAAACTTGCATATACAGTTGGAACGCGTCTGTCTACAAGATGTGTTAATCCAAGTTGTCCGCTTCCGTTAGCACCCCAAAGGTATAAGACACCATTACTCTTTAAGGCCAAGGAATGACTTCTTCCGCAGGCAATTTTACCCCAGTCAGTATCAGTACCCACTTGTTGAAACGTATTTTGATCTGTTAAATTATTTATCCCTAACTGACCATTTGTGTTTTTACCCGTTGACCATAAAGTACCATTGGTTTTAACTGCTAAGCTAAAATATTCTCCTCCAGTAACGGAAAGCCAGTTCGTATCTGTTCCTATTTGTGTCGGAACTAGCTGGTTGGTCCCATTTCCGTTTGTTCCTCTTCCTAATTGACCGTAATAATTATAACCCCAAGCCCAAAGAGTTCCATTTGATTTTATTCCAAAAGAATGATAATAACCCGTTCCAATTGCAACCCAATCATTATCAGAACCAATTTGAATGGGCGTATTCTTATCCAGTGCCGTTCCATCACCAAGTTGTCCTGAATTATTATAGCCCCATGCCCATAATTTCCCATCATCTGAAATAGCGATTGAATGATAAAGTCCAGCAGAAATTTTACTCCAACATTGCGCATTCATCTGAAAAGTTACAAATGCGAATAAAAAAAGTAGTCTTGTTCTCATAGTTTTTGTATTAATTAGGAGTCAAAATTAGGCCAGCACAAATCGATGCGATTATCAGAACTTCTAAAAGGCTGTTTTCAATTGCTGAAAAGAAAAAGTACTATTTAAAAACAAACACAGTTTCGCAGCAAGTTTTCTTATCAATCTATTGTTTTATAAACTTTTTAACTGCTTTGTTTCCTTCAATAGTCACTTCTAAAAGGTATAATCCCGATTTTAAATCTTCTACAAAAATTGAAGTTGTATTACCTTCTTGAAGTTTCACTTGTTTTCCAGTAACATCATAAATCACTACATTTTGAATTTCTGAGTTATTTTCTAACGAAATATTCAGAGTGTTTTTAACTGGATTTGGATATAATGAAACTGAATTTTTAATTTCAAAATCTTCATTTGATAATATAGTTGGACAACTAATTAATGATACTATTGAATTATCTAAATTACCCGATGCTAATTGTCCGACATGATTTTGACCAAATGCATATAAACTTCCATCCGTTTTTAAAGCCAATGAACTATATACATTTGTTGCCAAATGTTGAGAATAATTAGAACCTGCTACTTGATTTGGACTACCGCCAAAAGCACTCACAGTATTACTTGAACATTGTTGTAAAGCATTATTTCCCCACGCCCATAAAGTGCCATCTGTTTTTGAAGCAATAAAATGATTGCTTCCAGCACTTACATTATTCCAATTATTGGCAGTTTGAAATCGTGTAAAATTATAATTCGCTAGATATTGAATCAAACCGGTTGTCCACAAAGAGTTATCACTTAAAATGATTAATGAGCCTGTAGCGTTTGCATCAATTTTCAAAACGCCCGATGTACCAGAAATCAAGAAAGGGGCGGTAACATCAAATCCACCACCATTTCCAATTTGCCCATATTGATTACTACCCCAAGTTATGACTCCACCTCCAGAATTTAGAGCAATTACATGGTATCGTCCTGCATCTATTTGCGCCCAATTGGTTGCCGTACCAACTTGTGTAGGAATAGTATGTGCTAAATTTGTTATTCCATTACCCATTTGCCCATTTGCGTCACTTCCCCATGTCCAAAGCGTGCCATTTGTTTTTATGGCAACCGAAAAATTTTCACCTCCACTAATTTTAGACCAATTGGTATCGTTTCCTATCTGTATTGGTTCTGTAAAAGTTAAAGGTGTTGAGGGTGATGGTGTATTGTTTTTAATTTTATAGTCAGAATTATCACCCCAACCCCAAAGCGTTCCGTTAGATTTTATAGCAAAAGAATGATAATAACCCGCACCAACATAAACCCAATCGGTGTCGGTACCAATTTGTACGGGAATGTTTTGATTTACAGTTGTTCCGTTTCCTACTTGACCCGAGTTGTTGTAGCCCCAAGCCCATAAAGTTCCGTTGTTTGCAATGGCAATTGTATGATAAGCTCCGGAAGAAATTTTGCTCCAACATTGTGCATTACTTTGCAAAGTAAACAAAGTAAAAAATAAAAATAATTTTGTTCTCATAGTTTGTGTATTAATTATGAGTCAAAATTATGTCTCCATCACTTTAGATAATTATGGAAACTTCTAGAAAGTTCTTTTCAATTGCTGAAAATTTATTGCAAATCTTGAAGTAAATTGATTAATTCCTCTTTCTTTTCTTTGGAAACAGGAATGCGCATTTCATTTTCCATTTCGATATAGGTCCCTTCTTTTTTAACTACTTTTTGAAGGTATTTCAAATTGACCAAATAAGAGCGATGTGGTTTATAAAACAACTCTTTATTTTCCAACAATTCGGCAAAATACTTCATAGGTTTACTGATTAAGATCTTTCGGTTATTGGTTAGATGAAAATTAGTATACATTCCATCGGCTTCTAACACATAAATCTCTTCCAATTTAACAAACAAAACACCATCTTCTACCGGCAGGGCTAGCTTGCTAAACTTATCGGAAGACAAACTATTCTTGAGCTCCAAAAGACGTTGTTGTACTTGATTTTGTGTTAACGCTTTTTTGGCTTTTTCGATGGCTTCGAGCACTTTATTGGGGCGAAGTGGTTTTAATAAATAATCAATAGCTGAAAATTCAAAAGCTTTTATAGCATATTGACTATAAGCTGTTGTGAAGATAATTTCAAAATTAACACTGTCAACCGAGATAAAATCAAATAATTCTAATCCAGAATGTTGAGGCATTTCGATATCTAGAAAAAGTACATCTATTGTATTATTTTTAATAATTGCTACCCCATCTAATAAATTAGGTGCTTCATGAATAACTAATGATTCATTAGAATATTCTTGAAGAATAGTGGTTAATAAGGAACGGGCTTTACTTTCGTCGTCGATAATTAAAATGGTCATTTTCTTTTTAATTTATTATAGGAATTGATAGAATGACTTTGGTTCCTGAGGCAATATTATCTGAATCATACAAATCTATGATTTGCAAATCTATTTTTTCACTGGTGCTTTGATTTAACAAATCCAATCGATTTTGACTTGCCTTTGTGGCAAATGATTGGTGTTTGCGTTTGATATTTATTTGAGAACTGGCGGCTCTACCAATCCCGTTGTCTTCTATTTCACAGATAAGAGTAAAATTTGATTGTTTTGTAAATAAAATTGTCAATTTTTTCGCTCCTAGACGATGTAACAAACCATGTTTTATAGCATTTTCAACGAATGGTTGCAACAAGAAAGACGGAATATAAGTTAGTTCTTTATCAATTTGATTATCGCATTGAATAGTGAACTCGAAATCGTCATCAAAACGAATTGCTTCTAACTTTAAATACAAATTTAATGTTTCAATTTCATCTTGAACACTGACGGCATCTTCTTGACTGTGTTGAAG
>JAGORP010000023.1 GCA_018062725.1 Flavobacterium sp. | reverse complement strand
CTCCAATAGTACCGTAAACTTGTCGGCTTAAATTGACATTTTCTTCTTTTTCTTCTTTTACTGGTGCTGCCATCGGACTTATAACTACGGCTGCTTTTTCTACTTTTGAGGTTGACGAAGTTTCATTTATCGCTACAGGGGTGAGATTGTTGATTTGTTTTTCTAATATTTTTTCAGCTTTTACTTTGTCTAACGGACTATCATTTTCGGTAGCAACAACTGCAGTTTTATCTTCTGTAATTTTGGAAGAGATTGTATCCTTTACTACAACCGAATTTTGTGGCGATTGTATTGTTTTTTCTTCTTCTTTTAAAAATTGATAGGCAAACATTGTTCCGACTACTACAGAAGCCGCTACCGCAAATTTTTTCCAAGAAATGTTAGTGTTTTTTTGCTCGACATACACCTGAGTGTCCAGTTTGGCATCAACACGCGACCATACTTTTTCCATTCCGGGAAAGTCTTTGGTTTCCGAAGTATCGGCCGCCTTTTTAAATTGTTCGAATAAATTATCTTGATGTTCCATTACTTCGCTTTTTGATAATAAAGATTATTCACTAAATCTTTTAATTTGGTTTTAGCGGCATTCAATTGTGATTTGGAAGTACCTTCCGAGATGCCTAACATCGCCGCAATTTCTTTGTGACCGAAACCTTCAATGGCAAATAAATTGAAAACCGTTTTGCAACCTTCCGGAATGAAATTGAGCAAATTCAATAAATCTTCCTCTTCCAATTGAGTATCTGTAGCACTTTGTGGTTGAATTTTAAACGGATGATCTTCCAAATACAAATTGAAATTCACATTTTTCTTCAACTGATGCAAACATTGATTGACCACAATTTTTCGAGCCCAGCCTTCAAAGGCACCAATTTCTTTCAATTGGTCCATTTTGGTGAAAATGATGTAAAAAGCATCAGCCATTACTTCTTCAATTTCTTCCTCTTTTTTGAGATAGCGCTTGCACACCCGGTATAATTTGGGCGCCATGATCTCATACACCTGACGTTGTGCGTCTCGGTGCATTTTTTTACAGGCGATTATTAGATTTTCGTTTATCACAATGAATGTCTTTATAACTAAAGAGCGTAATTTTTATAAAAAGGTTGGAAGAGGTTGTAATTTTTTTAAAATTAATTTTCAACGTTCTTATATTTTCAGTTTTAACATATAAATAGTAGCATTCAATTCTTCGGTATCGTTGTCTTCACAAAGTAAAAAAGTGAGTTCTTCTTTGTTTTTTTGATAGAATGTAATCCCTTCAAATTTATGTTTGTTGGTAATTTGAAGTGATTTCTCTAGTTGAAAGGTTTTCAAATCAATACTTCCGATGATAGTTCCTAAAACTTCTCCGTCTTCATAGGTTGAAGTAGTGTCTTCGGCTGCAGCCAGGAAATAAATTGTATCATTTACTAAAATAGCATCTGTAAAACTAGTTTCTACGTGTTTGATCTTGGGTAATTGTATTGGAAAAAAATTAATTTCATCAGGTTCGAAACCTAATTTGATAATTCCGTTTTTAGAATTGGCGCCATTGCCACGTTGAAACAACAATAAATCTTTTCCTGCAAATAAAGCGCCTTCAATATTCAAATCGTCATCTGAAATATTGAATTTGGTTTTGATATTTTGATAGAGCAGACTTACATCTTTCTCTTTGATCTTTTTATTTTGAAGATGATACGAGAAAGTTCGATTTCTATTTTTTGTCGAACCAGAACCAATAATATGTAATTTGTTATTTTTTAAAGTAAGGGCTTCAAAATCTAGTTTGTCTTTTTTTACTATGTTTTCCTGTGGATTTTCGACTAATGCAATTTTGTGTAAATGATCTTCAGAAATCTGATATTCATACAAATACGAACTGTTATCAGAAATAATATAAAGAGAATTGTCATAATGCACAATACCACTGGCAGAACCAATTCCATTGATTGTGAGGTAAGCCAAAAGTTGAAATTTTTCCATATATTTACTATTATACTAACAAATATAAATCAAAACCATGGCTGTTTTCAATCCAGATGACTTTAAAATTACCAAATCTTTTCAGTTGAAAGATTTTCCAACAGAATTAGACAACGACTTAAAAGATAAAGCAAAAGAAATTTTACTGGATGAAGTGCAAAAACCTTTGAGCGAATGGCAAGATGTCATGTATGCGCACAATCGTTATGGCGTACTTATTTGTTTGCAAGGAATGGATACTTCTGGAAAAGACAGTTTGATTCGTGAGGTTTTTAAAGAATTCAATCCGCGTGGCGTGGTGGTACATAGTTTTAAAACACCCAATTCTACCGAATTAGAACACGATTATTTGTGGCGTCATTATTTGGCTTTACCCGAAAAAGGAAAATTTGCTGTTTTCAATCGGACTCACTATGAAAATGTGTTAGTGACTCGTGTGCATCCGGAATATATTCTGAATGAAAATTTACCTGGAATCGAAAAAGTAGAGGATATTACACCACAATTTTGGGAGAATCGTTTCGAACAAATCAATAATTTTGAGAAGCACATTACACAAAACGGAACTATTGTATTGAAATTTTTCTTTCACATGAGTAAAGAAGAACAACGAAAAAGGTTGCTTCGTCGTTTGGAAGAAGAAGAACATCATTGGAAATTTTCGCCAGGCGATTTAAAAGAACGCGAACGTTGGGACGATTATATGAAGTATTACGAAGAAGCCATTAATAAAACATCCAAACCACATGCTCCTTGGTATATTATTCCAGCTGATGACAAAGAAATGGCGCGTTTTATGGTGGGAAAAATTATTTGGGAAGAAATGCAAAAATATTCTGATGTCAAAGAACCGGAATTAGACGAAAAAGTAAAGATCAATTTTGCCGAATATAAAAAGCAATTGGAAGAATAATGTGTTTGAATCCTAATTTGTCACACATGTGATTTTAGTTTTTTATATGAACTTTTAGGACTTAATGGTTTTAATATTGGGATTTGTTAATTGTGCTTTCTACATTTGCAAACTATGAAACTTTCCATCTACACCCGAGAATTTAAAGAAAATATTCAACTAGCATATCCTATTATACTGGGAATGTTAGGACATACGCTTGTCGGAATTGTAGACAATGTTATGGTGGGTAAATTAGGAGCAACCGAGTTGGCCGCTGCGTCACTTGCTAATAGTTTTGTATTTATTGGAATGTCACTTGGCATTGGTTTTTCAACAGCGATCACACCTTTAATCGCCGAAGCTGATGGAGAAAATAGCTTGGTAAAAGGACGAAGTGTGTTTCATCATGGCTTGGTCTTGTGTACCATTTTAGGGTTTTCATTATTCGGGTTGATATATCTAGCCAAGCCTTTAATTGTATTTATGGGCCAACCTAAAGAAGTAGTGACGTTAGCCAAACCCTTTTTAGATTTAGTGGCTTTTTCATTAATTCCACTGATTATTTTTCAAGGGTACAAACAGTTTGCCGATGGTAAAGGCGAAACAAAATATGCCATGTGGGCCAATTTACTATGTAATGTGGTGCATTTATTTTTGAATATTGTTTTGATATACGGCGTATGGATATTTCCAAAAATGGGCATGATGGGAGCCGCTGTAGGAACGGTTATTTCACGATTTATCATGTTACTTTATATTCATTTTGCTTTAAAATCGAAGACCAAGTTTCAACCTTATTTTGATGGTTTTAGTTTAAAGGGAATCGGAAAAGCCATGACCCAGAAAATTATCAGTTTGGGATTGCCTTCTGCCATGCAAATGTTTTTTGAAGTCGCTTTATTTACCGGAGCCATCTGGTTATGTGGCACAATCGGAAAAACAAGCCAAGCTGCCAATCAAATTGCTCTCACCTTAGCCACTTTTACCTTTATGTTTGTTTTAGGCTTAAGTGTGGCGGGAACTATACGAATTGGAAACCAAAAAGGAATTGGTGATTTTATAAAATTGAGAATCGTAGCACGTTCTATATTTTTATTAGCGATATTAGTACAAGGTACCTTTGCTTTATTGTTTGTTTTATTGCACTCTGTTTTGCCGGAAATGTTTGTCAATACCGAAGACGTTTTGCATATACAAGACAACGCCGAAGTAATTTCTATCGCTTCTAGTTTGATGCTTATAGCGGCAGTGTTTCAAATTTCAGACGGTGTACAAGTGGTTGTTCTGGGCGCTTTGAGAGGAATTCAAGATGTTAAAATACCCATGTATATTACTTTTGTAGCCTATTGGGTTGTTGGATTTCCAATATCTATTTATCTTGGAAACAAAGAGAGGATGGGGGCAACTGGTGTATGGATTGGCTTATGTGCCGGATTAACGTTTGCAGCGCTATTTTTGTATCTTCGCTTTAATAAACTATCCAAAAAACTTATAATTCATAATTCATAATTCATAATTTTTTTCAACTATGGAATTACCAAAATTCGTTTTAGCAGACAACTCTGACTTTCCCGATGATATCTTCATTATTCACCTAGAGTATCCTCGTTTTTTAATCAATCTTAAAGATGATTCAGTAGAATTTATTGAAGAATTAGACGACGAAGACGAACACGAAATGGAAGCTGAAATGGAACACTTAATCACGCTTGCTGGTGAATTTTATGATCGCGAAATGGAACGTTACGAAGAGTAATTGTACTATTTAATTAAAAAACAAAGAGTTAGAATGTAAATTTTAACTCTTTTTTTGCTTTATTATATACCAATTGGTATTTTTTTATTTACATTTGCCATCAGAAATCAAAGTAGCATGTCTAAATCGGAGCGTACTAAGCAATTTATCATTGAAAAAACAGCTTGTATTTTTAATACGAAAGGTTTTGCCGGTACCTCTATAAACGATCTAACCGCTGCAACTGGTCTTACCAAAGGCAGTATTTATGGAAATTTCGAAAACAAAGATGATGTTGCGTTAGCGGCTTTTGATTATAATTTTGAACGTTTGGTGGTTTACATCAGAAGTAAAATGGACACCAAAAATTCTGTAATTGAAAGACTTTTAGTGTATCCAGAAACCTACCGAAATTTTTTAACCAATCCCATTTTGATTTCGGGTTGCCCAGTAACCAATACTTCCGCAGAAGCCGATGATACACATCCTTTACTTCGTGCCAAAGTCGAAAATGCCTATATGTTTTGGAAAAATTCTCTTGAAAATCATTTGGAAAATGGCATTAACAGTGGTGAAATTAAAACCGATTTAAACGTCCATGAATTTATTTCTGTGTTTATCTCCATTATCCAAGGCGCGATTTTACAAGCAAAAGTCACTCGAAAAATGGCTTCTATGAATTTATCAATGGATTATCTCGAACGCTTAATACTTTCTATTAAAAAGTAAAAAAATTTGTACAAAAATATACCATTTGGTATATTTTGTAAGAATAATGAAATGAATAATAAAAATAATTAATACAAAAAAGAATGAAAAAAATGAGAAAAATTTATGCAATTCTAACTGTTGTTATCGGAATCAGTGCGGTTAATGCACAAAGTATAAAAACAGTTCACGGTTTTCATCATATTGAAAGCGTTGTAAGTCATGGTGATTTTCTGTATATCGCAGATATTGGTGTTTCGTTAACTCCAAAAGATAAAGATGGAGATGGAAAAATCTTAAAATTAGATAAAGAAGGTAAAATTGTAAATCCGTATTTCGTTAGAGAAACATTAAGCGCTCCAAAAGGATTAGTGATTGAAGGAAACGTTCTTTTCGTAACCGATATCGATAAATTACTAGCTTTTGATGTGAACACAGGAGACAAATTGTATGATATCGATTTTAGTGCAGAAACAAAATTCTTAAACGATATTGCCGTTTTTGATAAAACGACTCTTTATGTTTCAGCAACAGATGTAAGCAAGCTTTTTAAAGTTGATCTTACTAAAAAATCATATTCAGAAGTAGTAATTGAAAAAGAAGTTCCTGGTGTAAACGGTTTATATGTTGATAAAGACGCTTCTCGATTGTATGTAAACGGTTTCGGAACCAATGGTGTTCAAAACGGAATCATCGGTTACATTAATCTAAAAGATAACAAATTCACACAAATCACTCCAATTGAAGGATACTATGATGGATTGCATATCTATGATGGTATGGTATATTTTTCAAATTGGATGGCTTTCGAGAAAAAAGGGATTATTGCGACAATGTCATTAGCAGATAACAAGATTTCAGTTTTCAAAACTGATGATTTTATTAATGGTCCTGCCGATTTTATTGTTTTCAAAAATAAATTGGTTGTGCCAGGAATGGCTGACGGAACATTAAATTTTATCTCAATTCCTTCTAAAGAATCACTTTACATTCACTAAGAAAGATTTCGGTATTATTTAAAATACTTTTTCAATAACAAAAAAGCAGCGGCAAACGGTGAAATTTCATTGGTTGACACTGCTTTTTTGCTTTCTTCCAATAATTGCATGATGTCCGGATTGTTATAAAAGTTATTTTTCAACTGTTCATTAATCGTTTCTAACAACCAATACTGATTTTGATCGGCTCTTTTACTGCTGAAATAATTGTTTTCTTTAGTTAAAAGGAAATATTCTTCAATTATTTTCCAAACCGAATCAATACCTTCTTTTTCAATCGCACTGCAAGTCGTCACGGTAGGCGACCAACCCGAATTTTTCATCGGAAACAAATGCAATGCTCTATTATATTCCGTTTTGGCCAATTTGGCTTTGGTAATGTTGTCTCCATCTGCTTTGTTAATCACAATCAAATCGGCCATCTCCATGATACCCCGTTTTATTCCTTGCAATTCATCACCCGCTCCGGCCAAATTTAAAAGTAAAAAGAAATCAACCATACTGTGTACCGCCGTTTCACTTTGCCCCACACCAACCGTTTCAATTAAAATCGTATCGAAGCCACAAGCTTCACACAGTATAATACTTTCTCTAGTTTTTCGGGCTACACCACCCAAACTCTCCCCGGAAGCACTCGGACGGATAAACGCATTTTCATCCTTTACCAATTCTTCCATTCGGGTTTTATCTCCCAAAATACTCCCATGCGAAATCGAACTACTCGGATCGACGGCCAATACAGCCACTTTTTTCCCAATTGATGTTAAATATTTTCCAAATGCTTCAATAAAGGTACTTTTTCCAACACCAGGTACGCCAGTAATTCCAATTCGAACCGATTGATTGGCATGTGGTAAACAGCCTTGTATCACGTCATTTGCTTTTTCCAAATGCTCCGGATTCGTGCTTTCCACTAAAGTAATGGCACGACTCAACGCTGTTTTATCTCCTTTTAAAATCGAGGTAATTAATTCAGAAGCACTAGGTTGTTTTTTTCTAAAATACTGAATTTGAACCACCGATTTCGCACTAATGCTATCAGGTTGCTCAATACCATCGTTTTCTTTTAATGCCGATTTTTTAGAATTTTGGTTCAAAGTCTCATCTTTTTTGTAAAAATAAGAATTTTTTGAAGCTATTTCCCGCTATTCACTCCAATCTTTTTTTGCCATTTGTCAAAGCAAAAAAAGGATTTTCATTTCTATCGGGGCTAGGGGTACAACTTTGCATCAAATCTTTGCTCCCGATCGCTATCGGGATTGGGTTAAGTTTATTAAATTTGTTGCTATTAGATTTAAAATGAAAAAAAACATTAAAAGTATATCTGTAGCGCTAACCATTTTAATTACGTTTTTAATTGGATTTCTTTCAATTGAAATTTTTAAAAACTATGGCTGGACAGTGTTTGTATTTGCACCAGTTTTAATTGGTTTTTTACCTACATTTATAGTGGGTAAAGTAGATGCAATTTCTAAAGGAGAAAGTTCTAAATTAGGTTTTATAACACTAGCTTTCTCTTGTTTCGGATTGTTGTTTTTTGCTTTTGAAGGAATTATTTGTATTGTAATGTCTTTGCCAATTTTTATGTTACTGGTTTGGTTGGGATCTTATTTAGGATATTACTTCAGTACAAAGCAGAAAATGAATTCGACCAATACCATCATTATTTTGTTGTTCTTTTCATTAGGGAGTATGAGTTTTGATTATGTCAATAAGGAGCCTAATCTAATTCCTGTAAAAACAGAGGTAATTATTAATTCCTCTATAGATAAAGTATGGAAAAACGTAGTAACTTTTAATACAATCCCCGAACCAAAAGAATTAATTTTTAAAACAGGAATTTCTTATCCTACAGATGCAAAAATTAAAGGAATTGGGGTTGGTGCAATTCGATATTGTAATTTTACAACTGGTAGTTTTGTAGAGCCAATTACCACTTGGAATGCTCCCCATTTATTGCAATTCGACGTAGTGGAACAACCAATTCCGATGAATGAATGGAATCCGTTTTGGGATATTCACCCTCCTCATTTAGACGGCTATTTCCGTTCCTATAAAGGGCAATTTAAATTAATGCAAATAGCTAAAAATAAAACCAAATTAGAAGGAACTACCTTTTATAAAGTTGATATTCAACCCGAGTTTTATTGGAAAATGTGGTCAGATTTTATTATTCATCGGATCCACGAACGAGTTTTGAATCATATTAAAATAGAAAGCGAAAAATTAAAATAAATAAAAATGTCCATTTCACCTGAACTACTATACAAACTCCAACAAATCGTTGGCGAACAATATGTGTTTACCGACGAAGAAACGCGTAACCATTACGGTCACGATGAAACCGAAGATTTAAGTTTTCCACCCAATGTAGTGGTAAAACCTGCCAATGCCCAAGAAATTTCCGCGATAATGAAATTGGCCAACGAATATTATACAGCCGTTGTGCCTATTGGGGGTAGAACCGGTTTGAGTGGTGGTGCTTTGTGTGTTTTAAAAGGAATTGGCCTGTCGACAGAACGACTAAACAAAATCATTGAAATCGACGAAAAAAACGGACAAGTAATCACCGAACCTGGTGTAATAACACAAGTTTTACGTGATGTTGTGGCCGAAAGAGGTTTGTTTTATCCTGTCGATCCAAGTAGTATGGGAAGTTGTTTTATTGGCGGTAATATTGCCGAAAATTCAGGTGGGGCAAGAGCTGTAAAATATGGGGTAACAAAAGATTATGTGCTAAATCTAGAAGTGGTGTTACCCAATGGAGACATTATTTGGACTGGCGCCAACACGCTTAAAAATTCAACCGGTTATAACCTAACACAGTTGATGGTGGGTAGTGAAGGAACGCTGGGAATTGTAACGAAAGCAGTTTTAAAATTGTGGCCTAAAAATTTGCATAATGTGTTAATGTTGGTGCCATTTTTTAAAGCAGAACAAGCTTGTGAAGCGGTTTCAGCCATTTTTAGAGCCGGAATTGTACCGAGTGCCTTAGAATTTATGGAACGTGATGCTATTGATTGGACATTGAAATACAATGACACTATCAATATCAATGTCAATGAAAATATTCAAGCACATTTACTAATCGAAGTCGATGGAAATTATCCTGAAATTTTGATGCTCGAAGCCGAAAAAATAATGGAAGTCGTAGATCAATTTGAAATAGATGAGGTTTTATTCGCTGATGCCGAAGATCAAAAAAATGCGCTTTGGAAAATGCGTCGTTCCGTTGCCGAAGCCGTAAAAGCGAATTCAGTATATAAAGAAGAAGATACTGTAGTGCCTCGATATGAATTACCAAAACTATTGAAAGGAATTAAAGAAATTGGTGCAAAATACGGATTCCAATCGGTGTGTTACGGACATGCAGGCGATGGAAACTTACATGTAAACATCATTAAAGGAACTATGTCTGACGAAAATTGGAAGACCGAAGTACCAAAAGGCATCCGTGAAATCTTTGAATTAACCGTTTCGTTAAAAGGGACACTCTCCGGTGAACACGGTATCGGATTGGTTCAAAAAGACTATATGGATATTCGTTTTACTAAAAGCCATTTGGAATTAATGGGACAAATCAAATACATTTTTGACCCGAATAATATTATGAATCCGGGGAAAATTTTGCCTGAAAATTTATAGTTATTTGGAATTATAAAATTCCAATAAAACCGCATCAGCATTTTTAAAAGTGGGTGGTTGTTCTGTAATGGAAGCCACTCTTTTTTTATTGAGTTTCATGGTAATATCAGCTTCGGTAGTAAAGAGTAAAACCGACATAAACGGATTGTTAATGTATGGAATGGCTTCATTTTCCAATTGATCCAAATTTACAATTTTCTCGATTTCTTGTAAGCCTTCGTTGTAGATTTTATGCGTCACCGATAATTTTAATACACCATCTTCTACCGCCGTTCTAATGTAAATATTTTGCAATTCGGGTTGACCAATGGTTTTAGCCAAAGTCAGTTTAGCAAAGGTTTTATTCGCGATGCTTTCTTTTACAGCATTGAAAAACTGTGTATAGGTTTCGGTATTCGGCATAAGATGAAATGTTTGTACAAAGGTAAGAGGTACGACATTATATATAAATATTTTGACCACGAATTCACGAATATTTTAGTAGTAGAACTGATTTTAAATCATTCGTGTATTCGTGTCCAATTCCATTGTCGCATTTTTTATAAAGAAGAGAACATTAATTCGAGAGAATAATCAATCGGTTTTCAATTTTTACTTCTGAAAAGCCAAAGGTTGTAGCAATCCATTCCATCGTTTCCTTTTGATACATAAAAACATGTGTAGTGTCGTTTTTATAATACCATTTTTCGAAATCAATTTCAGGACTGTAAACATGCGTCATGCAATACAATTTGCCAGCAGGTTTTAGGAGTTGCTGTAATAATTCAAATTCTTTTGCAGGATAATGAAAGTGTTCTACGACTTCACAACACGCTATATAATCATATTTTTGTGCTAACAATTCTGGAAATGGATGAAAGTAAGGATCATATTGGGCAATTTGATACCCATTATCTTCCAATATTTTACTAATTGCAGAACCCGTTCCCGCTCCAAAATCCAATCCGGAATGTTGTGGTGTATAATCAGTTAAAATTCCGTTAGTAATTGGGGAAACAAAGTTTTGATAGCCTAAATCTTCTACATTATTATTGTGAAAACGGTAATGTTTTTCTTCGTTTTCAAAATCCATATATTGATCGGGATGCAAAAATATTCCTTTACAAGTACCACATTCGTAATACAATCGGGATTTGTAATCACAAAATAGTGTAGAAGGGTTATGGCAAAGTGGGCAAGTAGGATTCATATACCAAATATAAAAAATCCCCAATACATTTTGCTTGGGGATTAATGGTTTTAATCTCTTTTAGGATTATTTTTCTTTTCTCGTTTGGCTTCTTTCTTTTCTTTAGCCGTTTTGAGCGGATCTTTTTTGCCCGTTTTCTTAGTATCTAGACTTTTTGACATTTTTTCTGTTTTTAAGAAATTTACTGCGTACTATTTGTAGTCTTACTAAAGGTAGTCAATTAAAGCCTTGTTATTACAAAAAATCCCCAACTACGTTTGGTAATTGGGGATGATTTTAATTGGATTGTTTTTTAAAAGGAGTGTAATGATTTATTATTAAAGTTTTTTATTAATTTCTAATTGAACTTTAAAAGGTTGTATTTATTTTCTTTTAGTCTTTCTTCAATAATATAAATTCCTGTGGGGCTAATATTAGTTGTGAATCTACTTTCAGGATTAGCATTAATATACTTTTCTACTTCAGAATTACTAATAATGGCAAAAATAGTAGGAGTGTCTAATCGTACATTTTTATTTTGTTTCGCATCATCAATAAATAGTTTAGAGTTCTTTAAACTTTCATAGCTTGATGTTCTTGAAATTTTAATAAAAGGAGCAGTAGAACCGGATGTTTTAATCGACTTTTGATTAACTACGTTTCCACTATTTTTGTCAATATAAAGGAAATCAGTAAAGTCGGTACCAAATTTTTTACAGGCATATCCAATTTGATTCTTATCTATAAAAGTAAAATAATGGCCTATGTCCATAACAAAATTTTTCTGAGTGTCTTTTTTACTTCTATTTACTTGTTCAATTTTCCATATCATTTTTCCAGAAAAATCAAACTTATTAATGAAATACCCTTTTTGTAATCCGCCTCTTCTTTCACTACTGGTATTTAAAATGCCATAGGTGTAAAAACAATTGTTTTCAGTATCGACTTTTATTTGAATGAAAGCACTATCAGTTGGTAACATTTTTAGCACTCCACCTTGAGCCACTTCTATTCTATTTCCTTTTTGATAATTTGTTGTGGGACTGAAAAAGTTTTTATTTTCTAATTCAATTACAAAAGGGATGTTGTCAATTAATTTGCCATCATAATCATATGAAACGAGTGTACAAACGTTTTTTTGATTATCGTTTTGCAGTTCATTTAAAATAAAGAACATCTTAACATCCGTATGAGTTACGTATTGATAGGAAAGTTTAGAATTCATAAATGATTGTTTTGGAAAATCAATTTTTATTAACTTTTTATCGAAATTTTTATTATTTACTCTATAAAATGCAAGTGTAGAATATTCTTCTCCACTTATAATTTTTTTATTTCTTCTGTTTTCAGTAGAACCGAAAAACACTTGGTAATTTTCAGAATTTATTATGTTTATAATTTCTTTTATAGGATTTTTGTCTTTAGTATCTTCATATTTATTATCATTAAAAAAATAGGATGTATATGCAGAAAATGAAGTAATCCCTTGTTTGTAAAATCCTTTTACATTTCCATTATTCGAAACAAAGCCTTCTACATTTGAAACGATTTTAGATAAATCATATTCGGCTACTTTATTCAAATCCATATCAAATTCTAGTAAATTTTTTTCTTGTGGAGTTCCCACCATTTCTAAAACTTTACCTAATTGAATATAAGATTTGCCATTTTCCGAAAACTGATATTCAATAATTCTTTTTTCCGTTGGAATTTCTACTGTTTTTGTTTGTGAATAACCAATTAAATTAAAAGCAAATAGAAGTGTGATAATTTTTTTCATTGAAGTTTTTTTTTGGGCATAAACAATCCCCAACCTCAAAAAGTGTTGGGGATTGTTTTTGTATTAGTTAAAATTTATTCGTGAACCAAAACCCATTCACCAGAAGCTAACATCGCCTCAGCTTTTTTGAATTTCATCGTTTCCGATTTCCCGCTCATCACATGTTTGATGGTCACATTATCATTACGATTGATTTTCGGTTGGTCACGGACAATCGTTTCAGTCACTTGGTGCTGTTGTGGTTGTGTGTTTCCTGCTTCACGATTACGCTCGGCTTGTTCTTCCATGTTCAATACTTCGTCTTTAATCTCGTTGTATTTTTCGCGACGTACCTCTTCGTGTGCTTCTTGAATGTTGTTTTGTAATGGTAAATCGGCTTTAAATAAGAAAGAAATAACTTCTTTGTTAATGCCGTCTAACATCTTTTTAAACAAGTTAAACGCTTCGAATTTATAAATCAATAATGGATCTTTTTGTTCGTGAACTGCCAATTGAACCGATTGCTTCAACTCGTCCATTTTGCGTAAATGCTTTTTCCAAGCTTCATCCACAATCGCTAAAGTAATGTTCTTCTCGAAATCAGCTACCAATTGTTTTCCTTGGCTTTCGTAAGCTTTTGGTAAATCGGTAACTACATTCAACGTTTTAATTCCATCACTAAAAGGAACGATGATACGCTCAAATTGGTTGTTCGGATTTTCAAACACATTTCTAATGATAGGGAAGGCCTCTTTGGCATCTCTTTCATTTTTGGCAATATAATATTCGTTGGCAGCGTGGTATACTTTTGAAGTAATTTCCATGTCTGTCAATCTTGCGAAATCAGCTTCCGATACCGGAGATGTAATCGATAAGAAACGAATCAATTCGAATTCGAAGTTTTTGAAATCTTTCGAAACTTTATTTTTCTCTACAATAGCATCACACACATCATAAATCATGTTGGCGATATCCAGTTTTAAACGCTCCCCATGTAAAGCATGGCGACGACGTTTGTACACCACTTCACGTTGTGAGTTCATCACGTCATCATATTCTAATAAACGCTTACGAACTCCGAAGTTGTTTTCTTCTACTTTTTTCTGGGCTCTTTCGATAGATTTGGTCATCATAGAATGCTGAATTACTTCACCTTCTTTCAATCCCATTCTATCCATAATTTTGGCCACACGATCAGAACCAAACAAACGCATTAAATTGTCTTCTAACGAAACGTAGAATTGGGAACTTCCTGGATCTCCCTGACGACCAGCACGACCACGCAACTGACGATCCACACGACGTGAATCGTGACGTTCCGTACCAATGATGGCTAAACCACCGGCAGCTTTTACTTCTGGAGTCAATTTAATATCGGTACCACGACCCGCCATATTGGTGGCAATGGTTACTACTCCTGGTTTACCCGCTTCGGCAACGATTTGAGCTTCTTGTTTGTGTAGTTTCGCATTCAATACATTGTGTTCTACACCACGCATTTTAAGCATACGACTTAACAATTCAGAAATTTCAACCGAGGTAGTACCAATTAAAACGGGTCTTCCTGCTGCTGAAAGTTGTTGTACATCTTCCGCCACGGCGTTAAATTTCTCACGAACTGAACGGTAAATTAAATCTTCTTTATCAATACGAGAAATTCCTCTGTTGGTTGGAATTTCCACTACGTCTAATTTGTAAATTTCCCAAAACTCACCTGCTTCTGTTACAGCCGTACCTGTCATACCTCCCAATTTGTTGTACATACGGAAGTAATTTTGAAGTGTAATCGTAGCATAGGTTTGAGTAGCGTCTTCAATTTTTACATTTTCTTTCGCTTCAATCGCCTGGTGTAAACCGTCTGAATAACGACGACCGTCCATGATACGACCTGTTTGCTCGTCTACAATCATGACTTTGTTTTCCATGATTACATATTCCGTGTCTTTTTCAAACAAGGTATACGCTTTAAGCAATTGGGTTAAGGTATGAATACGCTCGCTTTTTACTGAGAAATCGGCAAATAAATGTTCTTTTTGTTCCGCTTCTTCTTCTTTTGACAGACCTGATTTTTCGATACGAGCAATTTCAGTCCCAATATCTGGTAAAACGAAGAAAGTTGGATCGGTATTTTTTGACAATTCTTGAATACCGCTTTCGGTTAATTCTACTTGATTGTTTTTTTCTTCAATTACAAAGTATAGTGCTTCGTCAACCGCTGGCATTTTGCGATTGTTGTCGGCCATGTATTCATTTTCGGTTTTTTGAAGCAATTGTTTTACACCTTCTTCCGATAAGAATTTGATTAAGGCTTTGTTTTTTGGTAAGGCACGGTGGGCTCTAAGTAATTGGAATCCGCCATCTTTTGTATTTCCAGCAGCGATCAATTTTTTAGCTTCGGTTAAGAAACCATTGGCTAATTGACGTTGGATGTTTACTAAATCTTCAATTTTTGGTTTTAATTCGTTGAATTCGTGGCGATCACCATCTGTTACTTGACCCGAAATAATCAACGGCGTACGAGCATCATCAATTAATACCGAATCGACCTCATCGACAATGGCATAATTATGTTTACGTTGTACCAAATCGTTTGGTGAATGTGCCATATTATCACGTAAGTAATCGAAACCAAATTCGTTATTTGTTCCGTATGTGATATCGGCATTATAGGCTTTTTTACGAGCGTCAGAATTCGGTTGGTGATTATCGATACAATCCACAGTCATTCCGTGGAATTCGAACAAAGGCGCTTTCCAAGTACTATCACGACGTGCCAAGTAATCATTTACCGTTACTAAATGAACTCCGTTTCCAGTCAATGCATTTAAATATAGAGGAAGTGTAGCCACTAATGTTTTACCTTCACCTGTTTGCATTTCGGCAATTTTACCTTGATGTAAAACCACACCACCAATCATTTGCACGTCATAGTGTATCATGTCCCAAGTGATGGCTTTTCCTGCAGCATCCCAAGAATTAGACCAAACGGCATTGTCTCCTTGTATTGAAATGTACGGTTTTGAAGCCGATAATTCTCTGTCTTTTGCAGAGGCGGTAACGGTGATTTCGGTATTTTCTTTGAAACGACGAGCGGTTTCTTTTACTACAGCAAATGCTTCAGCAAGAATGTCGTTTAATGTTTTTTCAGATATTTCATACGCTTCTTTTTCCAAAGCATCAATTTGCACATATACTTCTTCGCGAGCATCGATATCAGAGATAGCTTCTACTTCGCTTTTCAGTTTTTCGATTTTAGCGTCTTTTTCAGCGCGAGCTTGTTTGATTTTTTCTTTGAATTCAGCGGTTTTTGCTCTCAATTGATCGTTTGAAAGTGCTTGAAGGCTACTTTCAAAAGATTTTATTTTAGTAATAATAGGCTGAATGGCTTTGACGTCTTTTTCTGATTTGTCGCCAACAAATGCTTTTAATATGCTGTTTATGAAGCTCATTTTTTAATTATGAATTAAGAATTACAAATTAAGAACTTTGTTTAAATTCATTGAATTGTAATTATAGTTTTAAATAATGCTCTATGTTTTATAGAGGTTGTAAAAATAACCAAAAAAAAAGTCTCCGATGAGACTTTTTAGTAGGTTGTATGGTTAATATTCATCCTCATTCCAAAGATAATCTTCGTCGGTTGGATAATCTGGCCAAATTTCTTCCATTGACTCATATATCTCTCCTTCATCTTCAATAGATTGTAGGTTCTCTACCACCTCAAGTGGAGCACCAGTTCTAATGGCATAGTCGATCAATTCGTCTTTGGTAGCAGGCCACGGAGCATCACTTAAATAAGATGCTAATTCTAATGTCCAATACATTGCTGTAAATTTTTAATTTATGCAAAAATAATTTTTCTACGTAAAAAATCAAGTTTTTTTTGATTTATTTTCAGTTAATTTTTAAGAACGTCTGTTATTCAAATTCCAAAAGCAAAAAAACAAATTCCAAATACAGTTATTTGGGATTTTGAAATTGGTATTTTATTTACGGGGTATCCATTGCACCTCGTTAGCGTTCAAATCATGGGACAACTTTCGTGCCAAGACGAAAAGGTAGTCAGAAAGTCGGTTTAAGTACTTTAAAACAAGTTCATCTGTCGGTTCGATGTCATTAAGATGTGTCGCTAAGCGTTCGGCACGACGGCAAACGCAACGAGCGATATGACAATATGACACTGTAGTGTGGCCACCTGGTAAAACGAAGTGCGTCATGGGCGGTAATTCGGTTTCCATCGCATCGATTTCATTTTCTAGATATTCGATGTCGGATTCTGTGATACCGAGATTTTGCAATCTTTTCTCGCCGTTTTTCAAGACTTCTTTTTCGGGAGGCGTCGCTAAAATGGCGCCAACGGTAAATAAACGGTCTTGTACCTCAATTAAGACGTTTTTGTACATGGGATTGATTTCTTGATCACGTATGAGTCCGATGTAAGAATTTAACTCGTCAACGGTTCCGTAACTTTCAATACGGATATGGTGTTTTGGGACTCTGGTGCCGCCAAATAATGCAGTGGTGCCTTTGTCGCCAGTTTTGGTATAGACTTTCATGTGAGTTTATTTGTGGATTTGTTTATTCGTTGTTTTGATTGTGAAATAGATAAATATTTATAGGATTAATTATGTTTCTATAAATGCTTTCCAAAGATAGCAAAACATTGCATTTTGAAAACAAAAAAGACTGCCCGAAAGCAGTCTTTTCCTATACTAAATTCCAATACAATTAATAGCCGAAGATTTCTTCTAAAGTGATTTTCTTCACTTCTCCTAATTTCTTCATGTCTTCAACCGAAACTTTTTTCTCGGAAGCCACGATAGCATAGGTATATGGTTTTCCTGAGAAATAATTTTTGTGGAAATTTTTAAGATCATTCATCCCAATAGCATCTACACTTGAATATAGTTTTTTACGAGCATCTTCTTTTAATCCCAATTGTTTGGCATTTAAATAATTGAAAATGATATTGTCTTGCGTAATTCTTTCTGTTTGAATATCTTTTTTAACTTGGATTTTGGCCAAGTCAAGGTTAGTTGGTACTTCAGGAAGTGTGGTTAATAATTCGTTCATGGCTACAGTAGCTTCTTTGAATTTATCGGCTTGACTTCCTACATAGCTCATCATATAATATTGATCTTCTTTCTTTTGTGGTGCTACATAAAAACCAAAAGTACTGTATGCTAATGCTTTACTTTCACGAATGGTTTGGAATACTAAAGAACCCATTCCGCCACCAAAATAGTTGTTGAAAACGTTTACTAATGTACTTTTATTAGGGTCGAAAGTTTCGGTGTTTCTAATCCAACGAGTTTCTGCCTGAACCATGTCATAATCAGTAAATAAAACTTGATTTGAAGTTTGTGCTATTTGTTTGAATTCTTTTGCCGCCGGTGTTGGTGTAAAAGTAATCGGTACTTTATGTAACGTATTTAACTTTCCTACTAAATTTGGAAGTGGAGTTGGACCATAATAAATTACGGTTTGTTCGTAATTGTTAAGGTTTTTAATTCTATCCATCAAATCCTGAGCCACTAACGCATCTAATTCTTCGTTTGATAAATTGTTGTTAAATTTATTTTTGGCACCATACATGGCATAACTCGTTAATCCTTGTAAAATAGCACCTTTGTTTGCTTTGTTGTCTTTTCTTGATTTAGCAATTCTTGCTTTTAAAGCTTTTAAGGCTATTTCGTCTGCTTTAACATTGGTGACAACATCTTCATATAACTGAACTGCTTTTTCGAAATTTTCTTGTAATCCTTCGATATTTACGGTTGTGTATTCTTCTGTTGAAGTGATGGTAAAACTACAAGCAATTTTATAGAAGGCTTTAGAAATTTCTTCGGCACTCATTTTATCAGTTCCTAAAAACTGAATGTATTGAGATGCTAATGATTGCTTCAAATCGTTTAAAGTACCAATTTTGTAACGGTATTTTAATCGGAAAATATCATTGTCTTTGTTCGCCACATATAATACTTCTGCTTTCCCTAATTTTGATTTTTGGATGTCTTTGTCGTAATCTAAAAACACTGGGGTAGAAGCATTACTTGGCATTGCATTGATTTGTTTTAAGAAATCAGATTGCTTGTCGGCATTTGTTTCAACTGGAGTAATTTGTGGTTTTTCGATTTTTACTTTGTTTTGATTTTCACCTTTACGTTTTAAAATCGCTACATAATTGTCTCCTAAATATTTATTTGCAAAAGCAACAATGTCGGCTTTGGTTATTTTAGATAAATCGTTTACATACGCGACTTGGTCTTTCCAATCCAATTCGGAAGTAAAAGCATCCATTAGGATACTTGCTCGGTCTCCGTATTTTTCTGTTTCATAAATTTTAGATTTTTTGATGTTGTTAATGATTGATGTGATCAAATTGTCATCAAAGTTTCCTTTTTTCAAGTTTTCGATTTCAGCCAAGACCAATGCTTTTGCTTCTTCAAGAGTTTGTCCAGTGGTAGGTGCCGCTGATAAATACAATACGCCGTGATCAATTAACGTATATGTGAAAGCACTTGCGCGAAGCATTTTTTGTTTTTTAACCAAGTTAAGATCTAATAAACCTGCTTTTCCGTTGGTTAAAACTTGTCCAACTAAATCGGCTAAAAGAGCATCTTTGTCTTTATTTCCAGGAAGGCGGTAGCCAATTGTAATACTTTCGGCATCGGGACCGGTAATTTCCTTAATTATTGGAGCAGTAATAGGAGCTTCAGGTTGAAACGAGTATTTGTCAATTGGTTTGGCTTGCATGTAAGCAAAAGCATTATCAATTTTAGCGATAACGTCATCTGGATTAAAATCTCCAGATAAAATAACCCCCATATTATTGGGAACATAATATTTGTTGAAATACTTTCTAATTTCTACTAATGAAGGATTTTTTAGATGTTCTACTGTTCCAATTGTAGTCTGTAAACCGTAATTGTGGTTTTGGAATAAATTAGCAAATAGTGTTTCGAAGATTTTACGTCCGTCGTTGTCTAACGTTCTATTTTTTTCTTCGTAAACCGCTTCTAATTCGGTGTGAAAAATACGAAGTACTGGATTTCTGAAACGTTCTGCTTGTACGGCCAAATATTTGTCTAACGAACTACTCGGGACATCATCCGTATACACTGTTTGTTCAAAAGAAGTGAAAGCATTTGTACCTTGAGCACCCATAGCAGTCATTAACTTGTCATATTCGTTGGCAATCGCATATTTACTTGCTTCTCCCGAAACTCTGTCAATTTCTTTATAAATATTTTTTCTTTCAATGCTGTCTTTCGATTGATTGTATTTCTCATACAAAGCATCAATTTTGTCAAGCTCTACTTTTTCTTTTGCCCAATCTAAAGTTCCATATTTATCTGTTCCTTTAAAAAGCATGTGCTCTAAATAGTGTGCCAAGCCAGTGTTGGTGGAAGGATCGGTTTTGCTTCCTGCTTTTACGGCGATATAAGCTTGAATTCTTGGGTCTTTTTTCGTTGGACTTAAAATTACCGTTAATCCATTTTTTAAAGTATAGAATCTCGCTTTGGTAGGGTCGTTACTTACATATTTGTAATTATAACCATTTCCGGAAGCTTGTTTCCATTCAAATTGATTTTGGGCAATACCAACTGATGATATCAATACAGTTGCTACAGTCAATGTCAGTTTTTTTAGCATTTGTTGTTAATTATTTTAGTTTATTGTATTCAAAAATATAAAATACCTCATTTTAAAGAGAAGAGGTTATTGTTTTTAACGTAAAATTGGGATTATTTGTTTTTTGTGTCACTTTCAATAAGTCCGTCTCTAAGGCGAATAATTCTGTGAGCGTAGGCTGCAATATCTTCTTCGTGAGTCACTAGAATTACTGTATTTCCATTGGCATGAATTTCTCCAAAAAGTTTCATGATTTCTTCCGAAGTTTTACTGTCAAGATTTCCTGTTGGTTCATCGGCAAGAATGATAGAAGGCTTATTTACCAATGCTCTCGCTACCGCAACCCTTTGTCTTTGTCCACCGGAAAGCTGATTCGGCTGATGATCCATACGGTCGTCTAATCCTACTTGTTTTAAGACTTCGGTAGCTCTAATTTTTCGATCAGATTTAGAAAAGCCTGCATAAATCATGGGTAAGGCTACATTGTCAAGCGCAGTGGTTCTTGGTAAAAGGTTGAAGGTTTGAAAAACGAAGCCAATTTCTTTATTTCGGATTTCAGCCAATTCATCATCCACCATTTGTGAAACGTCTTTACTATTTAGAATATAAGTCCCCGACGTAGGTGTGTCTAAACAACCTAAAATATTCATCAAAGTTGATTTTCCAGAACCTGAAGGACCCATTAAGGCTACATATTCTCCTTTGTTGATTTTTAAATCAATTCCTTTGAGAACATGAATAGTTTCACTTCCCAATTGGAAATCACGTTTGATATTGGTGATGTTGATTAATGCTTCGCTCATTTGATTTCTGAAGTTTTCTATAAGTAGGCATTTCATCCAATTTGTTACACGCGAATCACAAAATGTTCTTTTTCTTGTTCGATTCTAAAGAAAACGATTCCCCATTGAAAGGTGTCAATGGTGATTTTAACTTTCGGGTGGTTTTTTATGATTTTCCAGGCTTCTTCCATATCGTCCGACCAATGAATGTCGTCAAAAATCCAAACCGCTTCATTGGTTATGGTGGGTAATAAAAGTTCGAAATAATCTAACGTGGCTTTTTTGGAATGATTGCCGTCGAAATAAATTAAATCGATGGGTGATGGGTGATGGTTGACAGTTTTTAGATAACTTGAAAATTCAGTGTTTATGAATTGTGAATTATGAATTGTGAATTGTGAATTATGAATTTTGGCAACTTCTATTGTATTGGGACAACCTTCTAATGTTTTGATTTTTGCATTTTCATTTCCTAACGATAGGGCAGCAGTTGCTAATCCTAACGAAGTACCAATTTCTAAAATGTTTTCTGGTTGAAAGTAATTAACGATTCGATATAATAATTCTGCTCGTTTTGGAGAAATTCCAGCAGTTTTCGCAATTTTCGAAATCTCTCTTATATTCGATTTAAAAACTCTGGAACCGGCACCAAAATCGGTGACTTCAATGGTGTTTTTGTTTTGTATAAGCGAATTTCGATACTCTTTTAGCGTTTTATATTCAGGATAATTGGCTTTATCATAAAAACATTTGGTCACCAAATTGAATATAAAAGGGGAATGTACTCCGTGTTGGTTGGTAGAATTCCAAAGAAATCGGATGTATGTTTTTATCATTTGAAACATTAGCCCTCAATTTTAGCAGAAAGTTCGAACCATCGTTCTTCTTTCTCTTCCATCTTTTTAATTACATTCTGCAATTCGTTTGCTTTTTTCTCGATATCCGTATCGGCTACTTTTCCATCGGAAAAAAGTTGTTCAATTTCTTTCTTTTTTAACTCTAACTCTTTGATTTCTTTTTCGATTTTTTGAAATTCTTTTTGCTCGTTGAAAGTTAAACCAGAAGTATTGTTTTGTTGCTTCCAGTCTTTCTTCTCCGCTTTATTGTCTTCTTTTTGCTGTACATCGGCACTGTCTTCATAGGCTCTGAAATCAGAATAGTTTCCGGGGAAGTTTTCAATTTCGCCTTGGCCTCTAAATACAAACAAGTGATCTACAATCTTGTCCATAAAGTAACGATCGTGCGAAACCACTAACAAACATCCTGGATAATCCAATAGGAAGCTTTCCAAAACATTCAAAGTAACAATGTCCAAATCATTCGTTGGTTCATCCAGAATCAAGAAGTTCGGATTCTGAATCAAAACGGTACACAAATACAAACGTTTTAATTCGCCACCGCTTAATTTTTCTACGTAATCATATTGCTTTTTCGAATCAAAAAGGAAACGCTCCAATAATTGTGAAGCCGAAATGATTTTTCCTTTCGTTAATGGAATATATTCTCCGTATTCTTTGATAATATCAATAACACGTTGTCCTGGTTTCGGATTGATACCACTTTGTGTGTAGTACCCAATTTTTATTGTCTCACCGACCACTACTTTTCCACCATCAAGCGGAAGCGTTCCGGTTAGTAAATTCAAAAAGGTAGATTTTCCGGTTCCGTTTTTACCAATGATTCCAATTCTGGCACCACGTTGAAAATCGAAACTGAAATTATCTAAAATCACATGGTCGCCAAATTTCTTTGAAATTTTGTGAAGCTCGATAATCTTACTTCCCATACGTTCCATATTGATTTCCAATTCGATTACGTTTTCTTTACGACGACTTTCAGCCTTTTCTTTAATCACATAAAAATCATCCTGACGCGATTTCGATTTGGTGGTACGTGCTTTGGGTTGGCGACGCATCCATTCTAATTCTTTTACGAACAAGTTTTTGGCTTTATCGATACTTGCGTTTTCGGAAGTAATGCGCTCTTCTTTTTTCTCTAAATAATAAGAATAATTGCCTTTGTATTGGTATAATTTTCCGTTGTCTAATTCGATGATTTCATTACAAACACGTTCCAAAAAGAAACGGTCATGCGTGACCATAAACAAAGTGATGTTTTCTTTAGCAAAATAACTTTCCAACCATTCAATCATTTCCAAATCTAAGTGATTGGTAGGTTCGTCTAAAATCAATAAATCGGGACGGTTAATTAGAATAATCGCTAATGACAAACGTTTTTTCTGTCCACCCGAAAGGTTTTTGACTTTCAATTTAAAGTCTTCTAACTTTAATTTGAATAAAATTTGCTTGAATTGTGTTTCAAAATCCCAAGCATTGTGACGGTCCATATCGTCAAATGCTTTTTCATATGCTTCAGTATCTTCAGGGTTTTCTAATGCTTTTTCATAACGTTCTATTACGTGTAGAATTTCATTATCCGAAGCGAAAATACTTTCCTCAATGGTCAGTTCGTCTTGTAAATTATGATCTTGCGACAAAAATGCCATTTTGATGTCTTTGCGCACCACAACCTGTCCTGTATCGGGTTCGTCTTCACCATTGATAATTTTCATGATACAGGTTTTTCCCGAACCATTTTTGGCAATGAAAGCGATTTTTTGGTCTTTGTTGATTCCGAATGAAATGTTTTCAAACAAGGTGCGTTCTCCAAACGACTTCGATATATTTTCTACAGATAAGTAATTCACAAGAGTAATTTTTTGCAAAAGTAGGTCATTGCGAGGAACGAAGCAATCTTTTCAAGGTTATAAAC
>JAGORP010000115.1 GCA_018062725.1 Flavobacterium sp. | reverse complement strand
TATAATTGATGATTATTTTCGATTAGGGCAAAAAAAGCCCTGTCGGTTTAGAACCGATTTTTTTAAATAGTAGAAATTTAAATTGTTATTTTACGTATTCTAACACGTCTCCTGGTTGATAACTCAATGCTTCACAAATCGCTTCAAGAGTATCAAACCGAATCCCTTTAGCTTTGCCTGTCTTTAAAATGGATAAATTAGCAGTAGTTATACCAATTTTTTCAGCCAATTCTTTGCTTTGCATTTTACGTTTAGCAAGCATAACATCAACATTTACAATTATTGCCATAACTATATATATAAATCTTGTTCGTCTTGTAAATTCACACCTTGCTTAAATATTGCTGCCATGAAATAGATAAATATTCCCATGATAGCATGTGCCATAATCATGGCAAAAAAAGGAAAATCTTCCTGACTTATAAAAGCCCAAATAATGGCTAAAATCGGATACATTATTAGGTTAAATAAGTAAAATTGTTTCAAATAGCTCAATCCACTTTGGGTAAACAATCGTTCTTGCTTAAACGTTTTAAAAACATTGCTCAATACCCAAAAGAAAAGACCATAAAGTCCAATTCCGATAACCATTTCGGCGACATATTCAAAGGAATATTCAGAGCCTAGCAAAAAATGTACTTGGGTAAAAGGAAAATTAATGGCAAAACGATTCTTCTCCAAAGTTTCAAAAAATGGGCCTTTAAACAGGCAATTGGTTAAGGTGTAAATAGCCGTAATCAGATACCCAATGGCAACTATTTTTACAATTTTATCCAGAAAAGTAGCTATTCTTTTTACTGATTTCATTTGAATTTATTTAAAATTATAAAGCAAATATATTAATTTATTATCGCAAAACAATAATTTAATATCTTTTTACAAGAATTTAAAATTTTATCATCTAAAATAATTGCACAATTCAAAAAACATTCTATACATTTGTACCGAAGAAATAAAGATTCGAAATGAATAACATTTTAAACAATACTTGGTGGTGGAAAAACTTACGTCGAAAATCGTGAGCGAATCCTCCTATCTGTATTTTTAAAACCAAAATAGATAAAAAGGCTTGTCAATCACGACAAGCCTTTTTTTTTATTACAAAATCCAACAATATGCAAAAATATACCTTACATACCCATTACAAAAAAATCCTTTCCGATACGATTACGCCCGTGAGTATCTATTTAAAATTGCGAGATAGATTCCCGAATAGCTTGTTGCTTGAAAGCAATGATTATCATAGCAATGACAATAGTTTTTCTTATATCTGTTGCAATCCCATCGCGAGTATCAAAGTCGAAAATGAGACCATTTCTGTTGCACTACCAGACGGAAATACAACAACGACTATTGAAAGTTCTGAACAAGTACTGGAAGGAATTCAAGCATTTGCATCTCAATTTGAAACCACCAATACCGATTTTAAATTCATCAATAACGGTTTATTTGGTTATATTTCTTACGATGCCGTACGTTATTTCGACAACGTAACCGTCGAAAAAAAAGGTTCTGAATTGCAAATTCCAGAAGTTTATTATGCGGTTTATCAAAACATTATTGTGATTAATCATTTTAAAAACGAAGCGTATCTATTTTGCCACAATGCAAACAATCAGAATAATATTTCCGAAATCGAACAACTTATTCAAGCCAAAAACTTTTCTTCTTTTTCATTTAATAAAGAAAATGGTGTTACTTCCAATTTAACGGATGAAGATTTCAAAGCTAATGTTGTGTTAGCCAAAAAACATTGTTTTCGTGGGGATGTTTTTCAATTAGTTTTATCCCGAAGATTTACGCAAAATTTCAAAGGAGACGAGTTTAATGTTTATCGTGCCTTGCGAAGCATTAATCCATCCCCTTACCTATTTTATTTTGATTATGGTAACTTCAAAATTATAGGATCTTCGCCTGAAGCACAATTAATTATCAAGAATAAAAATACCGAAATTCACCCCATTGCAGGCACTTTTAAACGAACTGGAAACGATGAATCAGATGCCCTTTTGGCCAAACAATTATCGGAAGATCCAAAAGAAAATAGCGAACATGTGATGTTAGTCGATTTGGCTAGAAACGATTTAAGTCGAAACGGATATAGTGTCAAAGTTGAAAAATACCGCGAAGTACAGTTTTTTTCGCATGTTATTCATTTGGTTTCCAAGGTAACCGGTAAATTAAAACCCGAAAAACCAACTATGCGAGTAGTTGCCGATACCTTTCCTGCTGGAACATTATCTGGAGCACCAAAGCATAAAGCCTTACAACTCATCGAAAGCATAGAAAATACTAATCGAACATTTTATGGTGGTGCTATTGGTTTTATGGATTTTGATGGTAATTTTAACCACGCCATTATGATTCGTACCTTTTTGAGTAAAAATCACCAATTGCATTACCAAGCGGGAGCCGGAATCGTGGCCAGTTCTGATGAAGAAAGTGAAATGAATGAAGTCTACAATAAATTAGAAGCTTTGAACAAAGCCTTAGATTTAGCAGAAAAAATTTAAAGATTTCAAGTTCACACAATCTATAAATTTTACAATTATTTAATCTTTCAAATAAAAAAAATGAAAAAAATAGTAGTTATCGACAATTATGATAGTTTCACTTACAATTTAGTCCATTATTTGGAAGATTTAAATTGCGAAGTCACCGTTTTTCGTAATGACGAATTTTACATGGAAGAACTAAAAGACTTTGATAAAATTTTGCTTTCTCCAGGTCCAGGGATTCCTGATGAAGCAGGTTTACTCAAAGAAGTTATCAAAACCTATGCCCCTACTAAAAGTATTCTCGGTGTTTGTCTTGGCCAGCAAGCAATTGGAGAAGTTTTTGGTGGACAGTTAGCTAATCTTGAAAAAGTATATCATGGTGTGGCAACCCTAGTCAAAATTATCGTTCCTGATGAACTACTTTTTAAAGATTTAACAGATGAAATAGAAGTGGGACGTTACCATTCCTGGGTGGTCGCAAAAGAAAATTTTCCAGACGTTTTGGAAATCACTGCTGTAGATGAAAATGGAGAAATCATGTCCCTCCGACATAAAACCTACGATGTTCGCGGGGTACAATACCATCCTGAAAGCGTGCTTACACCTAATGGAAAGAAAATCTTAGAAAACTGGGTTAATTCTTAGCCATCAGCTATTAGCAGTTAGCCACTAGCAATTAACATTTTATAATTATTTAGGATAGTAAATTTTACTAACCCAGGATTTTATATTTCAAATTTAACGTACGATAAAACAGCTGATAGCTAATTGCTAAAAGCCTAAAAGCTAAAAAACATGAAAACAATATTAAATAGATTAATACAACACGAGACCGTTTCCAAAGAAGAGGCAAAAACTGTGTTGAAAAATATTTCGAATGGACTTTACAACCCTGCACAAATTGCGAGTTTCTTAACGGTTTATATGATGCGAAATATTACTATTGAAGAACTTGCTGGATTTCGTGAAGCCTTACTGGAACTCTGTATTCCCATCGATTTAACCGATTATAATACCATCGATTTATGTGGTACTGGAGGAGATGGTAAAAACACCTTCAATATTTCAACACTGGCTTCTTTTGTTGCGGCGGGAGCAGGAATTCAAGTAGCAAAGCATGGAAATTATGGTGTTTCTTCCATTTCAGGATCCAGTAATGTAATGGAAATATTAGACATTAAGTTCAGTAATGATGAAACCTTTTTAAAGCAATCGATTGAAGAAGCAGGTATTTGCATCTTGCACGCCCCTCTCTTCCATCCTGCCATGAAAAATGTCGCTCCAATTCGCAAAGAATTAGCCGTAAAAACCTTCTTCAATATGTTGGGACCAATGGTAAATCCTTCTTTTCCAAAAAACCAGTTAGTCGGTGTTTTCAGTTTGGAACTCGCTCGAATGTATGCCTATTTGTACCAAAAGACCGAAACAAATTTCACCATTTTACATAGTTTAGAAGGTTACGATGAAATCTCTTTGACCGGAAATACCAAAATCATTTCCAAAAACTATGAACAGATTGTAAAACCGGAAGATTATAAAGTGCAAAAACTACAGGAAGGCGATATTCTTGGAGGTATAACTATTAAAAAATCAGCCGAAATATTCCTAAACATCTTAAAAGGAAACGGTACTCAAGCTCAAAACAATGTCGTTTGTGCCAATGCTGGAATGGCAATAGCGACTGTAAAAAACTGCTCGATTTCAGACGGATTTGAATTGGCTAAAGAAAGCTTATTAAGCGGAAAAGCTTTAGGGAAATTAATAAAGTTACAAGAGTTAAGTAATAAGGGATAAATGATTGTTAAGCAAAATCTATTGCCTTTACCCTTTTCTAAATAACTCAAAAAAATAAAAACATGAACATCTTAGATAAAATTATAAACGATAAAAAACGAGAAGTTGCCTTAAAAAAACAACTAATCTCTGTGGGTCAACTCGAAAACACGGTACTTTTTGGTAGTCGTACTCATTCAATGAGCAAAAACCTACGAAATAATCAAGTCGGAATCATTGCAGAACACAAACGTCGTTCTCCATCAAAATCGGTAATTAGCAATGATTTTTCGGTGGAAGAAGTGGTTATTGGATATCAAAATGCCGGAGTTTCTGGAATTTCAGTATTAACGGATGGGAAATACTTTGGTGGTTCTTTAGACGATTTAATATTGGCCAAAGCCGCTGTAAAAATCCCTTTATTAAGAAAAGAGTTCATCATTGAGGAATATCAAATCCTTGAAGCCAAAGCACATGGAGCCGATGTTATCTTATTAATTGCAGCTGTTTTAACCCGTATTGAAATCAAACAACTATCCGAATTTGCCCATTCATTAGGACTAGAAGTTTTGTTGGAAATTCATAATAAAGAAGAACTAGACAAAGTAATTATGCCAAGTCTAGACATGATTGGCGTGAACAACCGTAATCTTAAAACCTTTGAAGTCAATCTCGATTACAGCAAAGAATTGGCCAAACTTATACCAGATGAATTCGTCAAAGTTTCAGAAAGTGGTATTTCGAATCCAAAAGATATCATCGAATTACAATCTTTTGGTTACCAAGGTTTTTTAATTGGAGAAAACTTTATGAAAACGAAAAATCCGGGCCAAGCAGCACATGAATTTATTAAAAAACTAATTCCATAAGCCATGAAACTGAAAATATGCGGCATGAAATATCTAGAGAATATTCAGGAAGTTGCTTCCCTGCAACCTGATTATTTGGGATTCATTTTTTACGATAAATCGCCTCGATTTTTTAACGGAGAAATCCCTACGCTACCCAAATTCACAAAAAAAGTTGGCGTTTTTGTAAATGCCTATTTGGATGATATTTTAGACAAAGTTCGCAGCTATAATTTACAACTTGTGCAATTACACGGCAATGAAACACCCGATTTTTGCAAATTGTTCAAACAAACTGATGCAAAGGTTATCAAAGTCTTTTCAGTTGATGATACCTTTAATTTTGATGTAATTACACCTTACGAAACAGTTTGTGATTACTTTTTATTCGACACAAAAGGACGACAACCTGGTGGCAACGGAACAGTCTTCAATTGGGAAATTTTGAAAAAATATCCTTCCCAAAAACCTTTTTTTCTAAGTGGAGGAATTGGTTTAGAAGAAATTGAAAAAATCAAAAAACTAGAATTACCCATATACGCGCTCGATGTCAACAGCAAATTCGAAATCGAACCCGGATTAAAAAACACACCTCTATTAAAAAAACTGCAACATGAATTATCACGTTAACGAAAAAGGATTTTATGGCGAATTCGGTGGAGCTTTCATACCTGAAATGCTTTACCCAAATGTAGAAGAATTACGTCAAGAGTATTTAAAAATCATCAAAACAGAAAGTTTCCAAAAGGAGTTCCAACAACTGCTGAAGGACTATGTAGGACGTCCGACTCCGCTTTATTTTGCCAAACGTCTATCTGCTAAATACAACACTAAAATCTATTTAAAAAGAGAAGATTTGTGTCATACAGGAGCTCATAAAATAAACAATACGATTGGACAAATATTAGTCGCCAAACATTTAGGAAAAAATAGAATCATTGCCGAAACTGGTGCCGGGCAACACGGAGTGGCAATAGCTACCGTTTGTGCGCTTATGGGATTACAA
>JAGORP010000022.1 GCA_018062725.1 Flavobacterium sp. | reverse complement strand
GGCCAATATCGTGTGCTCCGTGGAGGTACAGGCTTCTCAAATATTTTGGAGCAATAAAATCATAATCATCGGAAGTAAATTGAGAAATACCATGAATTTCCGATTTAAACTCTTCGGGAATGTGTTTGTATAATTTTCGATTGTACCATTTCAAAAAATTGCGCAACAGCCATTGTTTTGATTTTGAGGGAACGAGTTGCGCTACTTTTCCAAAAAAAAGTGCCTCTTGCTTTTTTATTTGTGAAGCCGTTAATTGTCCGGTGATTAATCCTCTTTCAACAGGATCTCCAGAGACTTTCAACTCCCATAATTGCTGTTTATTTTTTATAAAATAATTATTCCCAATCGAATAAAGCGTATCGTTGTGTTGCACTACTTTTTCATGAGCCGAACCTATATTAATTGGCACATTTGAAATGGATTTTGAAATACCACACGAGTACATTGCAAATATAATTATGCTGCTAATTACTATTTGAAATTTTACTCTCATTATTCTTTTAAGGAATTGTTTATTTTTTGGATTAAATATGGGTACCCAACTATTTCAGAACATGTAGCAACAGCTCCAATTGTTACTCCTAAAACGCCATGCATATTAATGCTTTGCCCGGTTAAAAAGAGGTTTTCAATTTTAGTTTTTGGAGAAATAAAGGTTTTCAAAGGATCATTAGAATCTTTAATATATCCGTACAAATTACCGTTATGTCCACCAATATAATCTCTGTAGGAAAGTGGCGTAGAAGCATGAATAGATTTTATACAGGCTCTTATATTAGGGTATTTTTTTTCTAATTCAAGTAGGAATTTTTCGGTTTTTTCAATTTTAAATTTCTCATACGCTTCTCCTCTATCTTCTTTTTCGGAAACGGTATTGTGTGTAGAAGCCCATTGTTGCACCTCTTCAAAATGCATGTAGGTAATTCCGGTTAAACTTTCGGCCCAAACTTGATCTTTTTCAGAAATATTCATAGATATCATATAACTTTCTGGCCAAGATTCTTGAGTATAATTGGCTGCCTCCCAAATTTTAGTACTGTCTCTAAAATGGTAATAATTGTGATTGGTATAGGCGAAACTTTCTGGTTTAAAAACGATATAAATACTAAAAGGAGCAATTTGAACTTCTAATTCTTGGATGCGTTTGTAATAGGATTTTCTAAATTTATCTTCCCCAACCATTTTCAAAGTTGTTTTGGGTTCTATATTTGAAATAAAGATGTCGCCAAAATACTCTTCTCCACTTTTAGTTTTTACCGAACTTATTTTACCATTTTCGAAATCAAAACCAATAACTTCTTTGTGTTTGTAAACTTCACCACCATACTTTCGAAGTACCTTAATAAGATGTTTGGTAATTTGACTGCCTCCTTTTAAACAGCGCCAAGCACTTTGAATATAGGAATTTACCGAAAGCGCATGCACATAAAACGGCGTTTTATCTGCTACTCCTCCGTATAAAAAATTAGATCCCGCCAGCACTGATTTTAACTTTTCGTTAGTAGTCAATTCATCAAAAAACTGTTTGGCATTGATAGATAAGATTTCACTTTGATATCCTTTTTCTTCCGACAAATTGTATAACGGAAAAGAGCTACAAGTGTATTTCAACTTTTCGCAATACTTTCTAATTTCATCTTCATTTTCAGGGAAAAACTGAAGTAATTGGTTGATAAAATTATCATATCCTTGGGCATGTGGATATTCGTTAGGATCGTCGTCAAAAGTGATATAATCATAGCCATTTTCATCCATTTTTTTCAGCTGAAGCTGATCAATAATTTCGATGTATTGAAAATAATTATATAAATTTTGCCCTTTATCAAGTCCGCCAATATAATGGATACCCGTATCAAAGATGGTTTTATCACGTACAAAAGTTTGCAAATTCCCTCCATACTGATTGTTTTTTTCGAGTACACAAACGCTTTTCCCTTCTTTGGCCAAAATAATAGCCGAAACAAGTCCACCCAAACCACTACCTACAATTACAATGTCGTATTTTTTTTGCACGTTTTATTTGTTAAAAATAACCATTTCATTCGTTTCTAAAGATATAGAAAATCCTAAATTTATGAGTTGATTTTTTTGATTGAAATTTGTCAACAAGATAATTTGAACACAAGTCTCCGGCAAGTTCAAAGTAGTAAAATCGATACTTCTCTCATCAGAAATAAGCAAAGTATGGAATTGGAAAGACTCTGAAATTTGCGAAACATAATGCATTACTCGTTTGTGAACTAGATAACTATTTGCCGCAATATCACGTTTTTCGGAATTTGTAATGAGTGTTTCTATTTTTCGTTTGGGTTCATTAATGGCAATTAAAAAATCTATTTGTCCATAATTATTGGCAATATGACATATTTTGGCATCGGTAACGATTACTTTATTCAAATGGTAATAAAGGCTTTTACGAGCTTCAAAATCTGATTTTACGGCCGTTGTCACTTCTTCTTCCTTATACAAAAAGCTGGCAAACAATTTTTTCTTAAAGAAATTTTCATCTTCTAATTGAGCTCTTACAGCTGCAAATTGTTCTCGGTATACCTTATTTATCTTTTTAGTTCTTGAGGTATAATTCTCCCCGAAAGAACTATCAGTTGCTTTGATATAATTGCCCACGACTACCGAAATACTTTCGTTATGAATCATGAAATCCCCTTTTGGAGCTGTTTCTGCATTTCCGTGAATATAAATTGGAAGAACATCTAAATGCAATTCATTTGCGAGAAAGAATGCACCTTTATGAAAACGTTTCACGCCATTATCATCCGATCGGGTTCCTTCTGGAAATACCATCAAAGAATACCCTTCTTTTACCTTTTCTCGCAAATGATCCACTCCACCTTCAATACCTTGCGAAACTGGATAATAACCCATCGCTTTTACTGCTTTTCCAAAAACAGGTGAATTATATACCCAATCATTTACCAAATAAACAATTTTATGTGTCACCATTCCGAGTGCCAATGTATCTAAAACAGAAGTATGATTGGCAATTACAATGGCTGGTTGTTTAAAATCAATAGCATTAGGATTGAGTACTTGCTTTTTCACAAACGGATTCGAGTACAAGACCGAAGTCACAAATTTGGCCATGAGTTTTCTAAACGCAAGCATTTTATTTTCGGGATTTCCAGGCAAAATTCGGACTAAAAAACGACCAATTGTAGAGAGTAAAATGCCACCCAAACTATAATACAATAATGAAAAAACAGAATGTATAAATTTGAAAATGGTAATGGGTTGATTGCCTTTATTTGGTCGACTAAAAAAGAAGAAACGAAACACAATTGGATAAAACACAAACGTGATTAATAAGGCGGCAAAAACACCAATTAAAGAAACTGAAGAAATTGAAATTAAAGCAGGATGTTTAGCAAAAATCAAGGCCCCAATAGCTAAAATAGTAGTAATCGCAGCCAAAATAATAGAAACTCTATAGGCTGGCATTTCGTTTCGGCCGGTTGTGTATTCTTTTTGCAGTGCACTGGTCATAAAAATGGTAAAATCGACACCATGACCAAAAATTAAAGTACAAACTATCGTACTAAAAATGTTAAGTTGAATATTAAAAATACTCATTAATCCAGCCGTTACCACTCCTGTAATCACAATTGGAATAAGACTTATTAAAACCAACTCAATTCTTTTGAAAAAGATAAACAAAATGAAAACAACTGCTATAAATGAGTAATTAATTAAGTGGTTAAAATCATCGCGCAAACGTCCCAAAAAGGTTTCATTCATTTGTTGACGATCGATAACAATTACATTTTTTTCATTTCCAATCTTAGAAACAAAATTATCGCGTTGTTTTTCGGATACTTTTACAACAGAAGCAACGGTATAAAACCCGTTATTTTCTGTCACATATTCTTCAATTACCGAATTATGAAGTGCTTTGTATGCTTGAATATCTATCGGAGAGTACGCTTTATCCAATGTTTTATAAAAAGCATCATGCGTTTGCGGTTTAAAACCAACAGCACTTCCATATTGAATTAAATTGGTTCGTACAGAATTCTTAATTTCGGGCGACCAAAACTGTTTCCATTTTTCAATTTTTTCCTTTTGAATCGCCGAAGCATGAATAAAACCTCCAATGGAGCTGAAATTTAAAACTTCATTGGCATTCTTATACTTTGACAACTTTTCAAATAGAAGATTATTTTTTTGCAATACTTCTTCCATCGAATTTCCATATGTAGCCAAGTAAATCGACTTTGAAGCCAAATTAGTAGACGATTCTAATTTCTTTTCGGCCAATTGGATTTCAGAAGGAATAAAATTTAATTCGGATAAATTATTATTAAACGTCACTTTATGGAAAGTAAACGAGCTAACCACAATAAGAATAACACTGACAATTATCAAGAATTTATTCTTCTCGAAAGGAATATGCGATAACTTATCTAAAAAATTAGATTGCAACGATGCTTCCTTAGGATTATACAAATGAGGAATAAGTAACAGCGAGAAAAAAGCAGAAACCATAACACTAATACAGGCAAAAATCCCCAAATCTTTCAGCGCTTCCGAGTTCACAAACAACAAACACAAAAAAGCAATAGCGGTAGTAGAACTACTCATTAACAAAGGTTTCGCAATATCTTTATACAATTGTTGGATATTACTATTGTGACGGTAATGCGTCATAATATGTAAGGAATAATCAATAGTCACTCCAAGTAACACCGCGCCAACACTCAAAGAAATGGCCGAAATCGTACCTTTAATAAAATACAATCCCGCAATGGCTGCTAACACTCCAAAAAGTGTTGGAATAAATAAAATTACAGGGATAAATAATTTCCTAAAATAAACAATTAGCACGACCATTAAGGTAGTTAATGAAACCAGAATAGTAGCCAAAATATCACTCTTAATTTGCTTTGCATTAGCAACAGCAATAAGGGAAGATCCAAAATAATCGACATTAGTCTTGCCTTTAAATTGTTGATTTAGGTGTTGTTTAATCGATTCTAGTTTGGCAACAAATTCAGTGTTTTTTTCCGTTTCACTTCCTCCGTATTTCGGATTTAGGAACAATAATAATTTGGAGGCATCTTTAGTAATTAAAAATCCATCTTTTAAAACAAAATCATCCCCTAAATTAAGTTGCTGAAGCTTTTTTAAAGCGATAAACGATAGACCAAGCGGATCATTCACAATAAAATCACGGGCTACAATTCCAGTTGGCGAAATAAGGGTTTTATAATTGTTTTCAACTTGACTTTTTATACTGTCTTTATTGACTTTTTGGGCGATAACTGCATAATCTTTATGCTCTAAAAAAAGAGGAAGATTTTGCATCACAAAGTGGGAAGTAGTACCAATATTTTCTTCATTGATGACTCCTTGAATATCTTTTATATAGGGTTTACAAGAAGCTACACTATCTAAAAAAACCGAAGCCATCTCAGTTAGATCTTCCGTTGTTCCAGAAGCATTTTTTTCTATTATTACTGAAATCTTATCCGAAAACTTTAACTGTTTAAGCACTTTAGCAGTCACATCCGTTTGATCATTTTTAGGAAGAATTCGGGTAATATCTTCTTCAAATTTAATTTTTGAAGCAAAAAAAGCAAAAACAAGCAACAATACAATTGAAATTGATGTCGCTAATCGCTTATTTTGTTGGACAAACAGATGTATTTTAATAAAAAATTGATGCATTTATGATTTAGAATTTTTGGAAAACGAAAGTACTAAATAACTTCCAACTCCAAAAATAAATGCAACAACACTTGCTAAGATTACGCTACCAATTAAATATTGGCTTAAATGTTGTTTGACTACCGCTAAAGTTATGGTTGAATTAAAATTGAAAACAACTTTTGAATTGGTAAAAAAAGCCCCCACTTGTAACGATCCGTATATGATAAACGGAATCATAGGTGGAATACTGATATTAGAGAACGCAAATGTCAGTGCTTTATTTAACCGTAACAAGACGGCCGAAGAAATGGCAATCACCGTTTGAAATCCCCATAAAGGAGCAATTCCAACAAAAACCCCTAGGGCAATTGAAAGTGCTTTTTTTAAATTAGAATCAGAACTCGATAAAATATCTTCTTTTACAAATTCCTTAAAACTTTTTTTTTTAAAGCTTAAGAAAAAATCTCGGGGTTTGATATATAAAAGTGCAATCAGTACTAAAATGGTATTTAAAACACTGATTCGAGTAAAATCTTTGAAAGGTCTAAAATGTGTTACTCTTTCTGTAGGATCGTATAAAACTTTTATTGGAATATTTTTTACAGCTATTCCTTTCCAAGCCGCACGCACGATAATTTCTATTTCAAATTCAAATTTATTCGTAAAACAGTACTTCGGAATAGATCTCAAAGGATACAAACGATAACCCGATTGAGTATCATCCAGTTGAATTCCGGTTTCAAACCAAAACCAAAAATTGGAGAATTTATTTCCGAAACTGCTTTTTTTAGGAACGCCGTCCTGGTTCATATTCCGGCTTCCAATAAGTAATACATCTGTAGTAGTACTTTCTAATTCGGAAAGAAAAACTGGAATATCATCCGGAAAATGTTGTCCATCTGAATCAATGGTAATCGCGTGATGATACCCTAAACTAACCGCTTTTTTAAATCCTTCGCGCAATGCATTTCCTTTTCCTTTGTTCGGAAACACAGAAACAACCGTTAATTGAGGATATTGTTTTAAAATTTCAGGAGTTGCATCGGTTGAACCATCATTTACAACAATTATATTCGGTGACAGGGCAAGAACGCCGTCAATAACTCTTTGGAGTGTTTTGTGATTGTTATACGTTGGAATAATAACACATAACTTCAAATTATCAATCCTTTGCGAAATGGATAGATTTGTATACATGGGTTATTTTATTTTAAGCTTATCTACTTCGGTAAAAACATTAGAATGAGTAACATACTTTTTAACACACTCTTTTATCTCTTTAGGTTGTTTTTCATACCCCAACAAAATAAGTTTTTTGTCTTCCTCTAAGTTGGATTTGTATTTCAGAAATTTAGGTGTATTTTCTTGAATACTGAGTCGCACAAGTCGAATTTCAATGTTTTGTGGTTCTTCTTTAACTGCATTTTCGATGAGTTTAACACCTGAAACAAAGAAATCTTTTTTATCTTTTTTATTGAACGTATATTTTGATTTTAAAGCAAAAGCAGCCCCTTTATAAGCGAGTACAACAGCATTATTTTTGTTGTATTTAGAAAGTTCATTATAAAATTTTTCGGCACTTTGTTTTGATGTTGAAGCGTCATAATAAGCGTCTCTTATTTCTGTTAGATTTTGCATCACAAAAAAAGAGAAAGCGGTCAATATGGCTAGCACTACTTTCAAAATTAAGCTTTTATATAGGTATTAGATAGTTTTAAAGCGATGGTATCGTCAAAACTTGTTGTATTTTTCACTTTTATTTGTGTCGTTAAATCACCCGAAATGTCTAAGTCTAATTTTAGAACTGGATTTTTCTCTGGGTTAATTAACGCCATAAATTTCACATTAGAAGTATTTGACATAAACAAAGTACTTCCCGTGATTTCTTGAGTCAGTTCTTTGATTATTTGCATCATACAAACACCAGGAGTCACAGGATTTCCAGGAAAATGTCCTTTAAAAATATCATGTTCTTTATTTAATGTCACAACTGCTTGGTATTTTCCTTCTGCAATTGTTTCTAATGTATTTACGATATAGAAATCCTGTAACAACATACTGATTATTTTTTTGATTTTTTATTTGACGATATAAATTTGTAATAAACACCGGTTTGAATTACAATATTATTTCCACCATCACCCCAGTCGGCAACATCTATTAATCCTCTTTTAACTCTAGCTTCTACTCCAAATTGATCAGTAATATCGAAACCAGCTCCAATAAACAACGTAAGATCGATTGGTGTATATTTATAGTTATAATAATTATAAAAATAAGGATCTTGTGAGTTGTCGTACGTAGTTGCTAAGGTTTTCCCTTTGTCATTGATATTAACATCTACAGTTGGTCCAACTTGAATATTGAATTTATTAAATTTAAATTTATTCACCAGACCTAATGACAAATAGGAAACCTTAATATTTTCAGTCACTAAGGAGTTATCCGGTAATCTTCTTTCATATCCAGAACCTTGTCTAGTATATACAATTTCAGGTTGCATAGAATAAACTTTTGATAAATTTAATTCTCCTAAAAATCCGATATAAAAATCGGTAAGATTGGTGTATTTTTCATTTACATCTTCCGTTTGCGTAAAATGAGCAAAATTAACTCCACCTCTCAAACCTGGGCTAAAAGTTACTTGAGCATTACTTTGTGTAATTCCGAATAAGCAAAAAATTGCAATACTAATCGACTTTTTCATTCTTTAATTAATAATTTGATTTAGGGTTATGTTCAATTTAATATTTTTGTGACTGATGTTAATTTTCTCGGCAAATGTACTGCTTTTTAAAACAAATTCCACCACCACTTTTTCTTTATAATTGGATGCTTTAACTAATTTATGCACAAGGTTATTCCCTTTTTCTTCGTATAAAAAATAATGGTTTTTTGCTATTTTCGAAGCATAAATCAGTGCACTTTGATTTTCAAAAACCTGAACAACTTTATAGTTTGATCGCAATAATAACTGAAAATCATCCTTTAAAGTATTCACTATAATCTTTTTATTTAAATCATCTACAATGTGATTCACTTTAAAATTGTTATCAGAGATTTCAAAATCTAATAATTTGTTTCCAAATTCGGTGGTAAAAACAATTCTATGGGTTGTTTCATTAATTCTTTTGGCTATAAAAATACCGCTAATAGGATTTCCATACACCTCAATTTGAGCTTTATACACATAATCTATATTCGGATCGGAAAAATAGGACATTGTGATAAAATCGTTATGCTTTTCTTTGGAAAGTTCACCGTCAATTTGAAGTGGTTTACAAGAAAAAAATAAAACCGAAATAATGCTAATTACTAAAAACCGCATCATCAAACTTGGCATTAATTTGTTTATTTTTAAAAATAATCTTGGTAAAATCTCCCGAAGGTTCTATTAATTTTACTTGTGCGACAGTTAAATCTTCCTTAGGAAAAGACAATTCTATTTGCTGAATATATTTTTTTACTGAAGAAACTTTTGGTGTGAGTTTGGTGATATAATATTCTTTCGATTTGAAATATTGAATCACAAATTCCTTATCATCAAACATATTTCCACTAACACTACCAATAATTAATTTGTTAATCTTTTCGAACATTTTTCCATCAACCGTACTTTTTTTACCTTGATCGTTGATATACACTTTATTGTTTTTAAAAACAATGCTATATTGATAAGGCTTGGTGTACTGCCAGTTTAGAAGATTGGGTAATTTGAAATACATTTTACCCGAACTTTCGATGTCTTTGGCCAGAAAATCCATGTGTTTGTATTGAATAAAATCGGTTTTAATTGACTTGATGCTTTTATTCTCCTTTTCAACATTGGTTTTAAAGGCAAGAACTTCTGTGGCTGTTAATTTTTGTTCTTGTGCAAAACTACAGTACGCCACTAAACTTATTAGGAAAGATAAAAATTTAATTTTCATGTGTTGGTATTTTTAACAAATCAGTAACGGTTACTAATTCATACTTTTCTGTTTGCAAAAATAGCAATAACTGTTCCAAAACATGGACAGTTTTTAAAGAAGTATCGTGCATTAGTACAATTCCACCTGGATGCATTCGTTTTTTTATTCGATTTAAAATGACCGCTTCATCTGTTATCACAGTATCTAACGAACGAATATCCCATCCAATTACTTCGTGTTTTAGTTTTGCAATTGCTTTGGCTACATTTGGATTAGTGACACCAAAGGGCGGGCGAAAAAGTTGGTTTTTTTTATTGGTAAATTGATTTATTAAAGCATCTGTTTGTTGTATTTCTTCCGTTACTTTTTGTGCCGAAAAAAAGCCAAACGATTTGGAATGACTGTAAGTATGATTTCCTACTTCATGTCCATCAGCAATGATTTTTTTAAAAATTTCGGAATGGTTTTCTATTTGATTTCCAATGCAAAAAAAAGTAGCCTTTGCTTGATAGTGTTGCAACAAATCTAAAACTTGCAGCGTCATTTCATGAGGTCCGTCATCAAATGTTAGTGCTATTTTCTTACTCGTTTCGGCTGGATTATTACATTTTGCATCTGTAAAATAATTCAATCTTATATCGAAGGAACCCCAAGAAGTCATTCCAACAAAAAATAAAAAAAGAAGCCCATAAAACAACATACTTGCTTTACCAACAAACAAGACAACCAGCAGTAAAACACATAAAAATATAATGTTTTTATGTTTTATCATTTTGAAAGTAAAATTAAACTATGGTCTTTTCCTTGATATTGATTGTACAACAACACCTTTTTATAACTCTTTTGAGTCATTTTATTCATTTGTACAATTTCTGGAATTTCTTGATTTTTTAAAACGTTCGAAGCCAACCAAAGTCCAAAACCCGACGCTGTATTAAATTCTCCACATAAATGTTTGTAATACAATTGTGGCGTTTGTTTAAAAATGGATGTAGCTATCGAATAATAAGAATCAAAAGTAATATCTCCGTTATTTCCAAAAACAACGGCATCGATATCTTCAATTCCAAGTTGGTTCGCTTTTAAAAAATCGGATACAAAATTTTCAACTTCCGTTTCTTTTAAAACATTTCGAAGCACAAGATCTTCTATTTTTCCGTAGGTTGTTTCTTTTCTGTCATTTTCAAGCGCAAAAAAAGTAGCACCTTCACTAAAGACAATCCCTTTCGAGGTAGAATCTAGAACCGAATAAGGCTTTTCTTCTTCCTTTTTAATGGTGTTAATCAATTTATATAAATCGATTGTATGTTGCGCTGTTTCATCAATACCGCCGACTAAAACAGAAGCAGCTTCATCATTTTCTAGTTGCATTTTTGCATCCAACAAAGCCGTTTCTACTGAAACCGCCCCATTTACATAAGTAAAATTGTAACTTTTACATTGCAATCCTAAAGCAATTTGACCGGCAACGGTATTATGAGTCGATTGAATAAACGACGTTGGAGTTAAAAATTCTTCTTTATTATCTAAAATCGCTTTCAAAAATTTTTCAGAATCTTCTGTACATCCCATTCCGGTACCTGTAATAATGGCATCTGGCATTGTTATTCCAGCTTCCTGTAATGCTTCCGTAGAAGCATAAATTCCCATTTTCACTCCCTTCGCCATACGACGAATCATGGCTGGAGGAATAATTTCTTTATAGGAAGGTTGTTGTGCATACAAAACATTTTCGGTATCATTAACCAACACTTCATTTAAGTAATTCGCATCAAACGTTTTTTGAGCCGAAATACATCCTAATCCATTTATATAACAACCTTTCATTAGTTTTTTGAAAAAATTACGGTGGAACAATTCCCTCCAAATCCGAATGAATTGGAAAGCACGTGTTCTATTTCTTTTGATTTTAAAGACGTTTGCGGAATCAAGTTAAATTCCTGCATCGGCGTTTTGAAATTCAAATTTGGAAAAATCACGTTGTGTTGAAGCGCCAAAACACTATAAACCGCTTCAATTGCGGCGGCGGCGGCTAAAGTATGTCCTGTAAAAGCTTTGGTCGAACTAAATTCTGGAACCTTATTTCCAAATATACGGATAAGCGCTCTACCTTCTGATAAATCATTATTAGGCGTTGCCGTCCCATGAGCATTGATATAATCGATGTCTGCTGGGGATAAATTGGCCACTTTAAGTGCTTTTTGCATGGCCAGTGTAGCGCCTTCCCCATTTTCAGAAGAAGCAGTTTGATGGAAAGCATCGTTAGCATTTCCGAAACCAGCGACATAGGCCAATACTTTTTTATTCGTTTTTTTTACAATTTCTTCCGATTCAAGAACTAAAAATGCAGCGGCTTCTCCTAAATTTAGTCCTTTACGATTGTCATCAAAGGGAGTATTAAAAGTATCCGATAAAATCATCAGAGTTTTAAAACCGTTGATCGTAAACTTGGCCAATGCGTCTGTACCACCAACAACCACTCGATCTAATTTACCCAATTGAATTAACCGTGCACCCAGCATTATCGAATTGGCAGCGGAAGAACAAGCAGTACTTACGGTAGATACAAATCCTTCCAAACCAATGTATTCGGCGATTTTATGTGAAGAGTCTCCGGCATCGTGGCTGTGAATGTACTTTTGGACCGAAGCATCATCGAAATAACTGTAAAAATATTTTTCAGTCATATCCATCCCACCAACACTAGTAGCAGAAATTAAGCCACTTCTGCACTCATTCATATCCGAAATTCCGGCATTTTCAACTGCTTTTTTTGCCGCATAAGCACCTAACATAGCAGTTCGGGAAAAATTATTGGTAGCGGGAAGACCTAGTAATTGCTCTAACTGAGAATTGGTCATTTTAATTTCACCCACTTTAATTTCTGAAGCATGAATTGATTCAAAATTTTCTAAATCGGAAATTCCTGAATTCCCATTTTGTAAAGCACTGAAATTTTCTTCGACAGTAGATCCTATTGCCGAAATAATTCCCATTCCTGTTATTGCAACTTTCATGTTCTTTAATTTAGAAATTAGAAATTAGAATTCAGAGGTCATTTAAATAACGCCTCTAAATTCCTACTTCTGCTATTACTTTGTTCTGTGAGCCGTGATATAATCGGCCATTGTAGCAACAGAAGCAAAAATAGTTTTCCCTTCTTTTGGGTCGGTTAACTTAATTCCGTATTCTTTATCTAACAATACGATTAACTCTAAAGCATCGATTGAATCTAAACCTAATCCGTCGCCAAAAAGAGCATCATCATCATTGATATCCTCTACAGTAATATCTTCTAGGTTTAACACTTCAATAATTTTTGCTTTTAATTCTTGTTTTAATGCTTCCATAATTATGAATTATATAATGAATTTATATTTTCTATTGTTCCTTTTTTTGTTCCTTCTTTCGCTATTAAACAGGCAAATACTTTGTATTCTTCTTGAAAATATTCTGTCCAGGCCAAAAGTACTTTTTCTGCTTTATTAGTGGCCAACAATGCTTGTGCGTAATGCACTAAAAAATCGGCCGAAAAATCTTCCAAAACAAAGAATGCATTTTCGGTTTGCAAGGCATGTTTGATACTAATTTCTCCCAAGCAAATATTTGGTAATGTGTACACAAAAACTGCTGGTGAAGGAAAATAATTGCTTTTATCTTGTATCGATTCTTGATATTTAACATCGGTATCCAAACTCGAAACACTATTTGCAAAAACCAGTGCAATATCGTTTTCTTGATTGGGATTCACAACATCTTTCAAAATTATTTCTGATGCTAGAAAAGCCAATTTGCTTAAAGCATCCATTTTGAAGAATTTCGGATAAGAAATAGCAAAGTGTTTGTACACTAATTTAGAAAAATCACCAAACGAATTTTTATCAACATCCTCAAAAACTAAGGAATCATCGAAAAAAACTTGATTGTTTTCGATTTTACAAGAGGCTGTTATGTAAAAGTTTTGTTCCAATTTATTTGACTTTTTCAAAAATAACGGCAGTATTACAACCCCCAAATCCAGAAGCTGTTTTTAAGAAGTACTTAATTTCTTTTGCTTCCAATTTTCGAATGATATTAACCGATTGGGAAACTCCCAATTCATCAAATCCGAAGGACGGAATCAATTGATTTTGCTTTGCGCTTTCCATAGCTATTACCGTTTCAAGTAGCCCGGAAGCACCTAAAGTATGTCCATAATACCCTTTTAAACTATGTAACGGCGTGGTCCCCATTTCCTTTCGATTGAAAGCAATAGCTTCCATTTCATCGTTGTATAAGGTCGCGGTTCCGTGAGCAGAAATAAATCCGATGTCTTCAGCCGAAATATTTGCTTCCTTAAAGGCACTTTCCATACTTCTAAATAAGCCTTCGCCAGTACGAGAAGGTCCTGAAATATGATTGGCGTCATTGATGGCACCATCTCCAACTATTTTAAATTTAACCGTATGATTACTCTGAGGATCTTTAGTAAGATAAACAGCAGCTACCGCTTCTCCTAAAGTAACCCCATCGCGACAATTGTCATAAGGTTTACAAGGATTAGCACTCATGGCTTGAAAAGAGTTAAATCCGGAAAGGACAAACTCCGAAATCTCGTCTCCAGCTACAATATAAGCATCATCATAGACACCTGCTTGCATCATTCTTTTGGCAATAGCGACCGCCATAATACCAGACACACAAGCATTTGAAATGACAATTGGCTGTGTTGCAAAGCCAAAATAAGAAGCAATTTTTTGGGCTAATGTGGCCAATTTCGCTTCCTGAACTGTTCCCAATTGATTTTCCAAAAGGGTAATATTTCCTTTGGTTGTAGAAAACACAAAGGCTGTTTTGGGCGTGATTTTTTGCTTGTTAACCAAAGGTTGAAGCGCTAAAATCATCATTTTTTCCAAACGAGTGAAACTGGTATTAGATTCTATTTTAGAAAAGGCCTCGTTTAATTTATCCTCTTCAATTCTAGAAGCATAAAAATTCTCCAACTGACCTAATTTAGCATGCTGTTTGATTCCGCTTTGGCCATTAACGATTGCAATCCAATTGGAAGCAACATCAAAACCTAGAGGTGTAATACAATTTGTATTGGATATGTAAACCGGTGCAATCATTATAACAAACCAACTTTACGTTTCCAATTCTCAAAAAAAGGTGGAAGATTTAACGATAAATTCCCATTACTATCTAAAAATACTTGTACGGTTTCACCAGTACAAACTACCTTATTTTGTGGGTCGAAAATTTTATATCTAAAGATCATTTTAGCGGCTGGTGAATCTACAAAAGTAGTTTCAATACGAGCTACATCTCCATAACGCAAGGACAATTTATGTTCACATTCTGATTTAACGATGGGTGTAGTAAAACCACTTCGTTGAACATCAAGGTAGGAAATACCATGTTCACGACCAAATGCTTCACGTCCATCTTCGAAATAGGTGATATAATAGCCGTGCCACACAATTCCAAGTGGATCTGTTTCATTAAATCGCACTCTAATATCGTGTGATATTGTTAGTTGAGTAGCTTCTTTATACAGCTCTTTTCTTTTGATCATAAATTATAGAAATTACTGTCGTTACAACAAAAAATAGTAGTAATAATATTAATTCTGGCACAATTTCAATAAAACCAGTGTTTCGCAAAATTACGTCGTAAAAAGCATTTAATCCCCAATTCATTGGAGAAATATTAGATACCAATTGCATCATTTTAGGCATAGCGAAAACAGGCACCCAAACCCCACCGACAGCAGCTAAAATCACTACTGAAGTAGCTCCAAATGGTGCTGATTGTTCTTGTGTTTGAGCGATAGTACCTATCAATATTCCGAAACCAATGGCCGCCAATCCTGAAAACAATGCTACAAGTGTCATATAAAACAGCTTTCCGCTGATGTCAAATTCAGGCAATCCAAGATAAGGAAATAAGTACATTCCAACGGCTACCATTAAGTAAAATTGAATCATACAAATTACTAAATAAGTGGCTGTTTTTCCTAAAATTACTATGAAATAAGGAACTGGATTGGTGATTAAGCGGACTAAAGTCCCTTGACTTTTTTCTTTCACAATATTGATAGACAAAGGCACTACAATAAAGAAAATAGCAAACAATGTCCACGCGGGAACATTATGTTGTACCGAATTTGGTAAAATTTCTTTATCATCAATTTTCGGAATTATTTCTTTAAAAGTGATGAAACTTTTTTGGTCAAAAATTGGGGTATCCCCTTCTCCTAATTCTTCTTGAAAAGTAGAATAAATGGCTTTGGTTTCTATTTGAGAAATTAATTTTTCAATACCATTTTTCACGCCATTTTTGAAAGAGATTTGTGCTGCAGGATCAAAATAAAGTTTGATTTCTTTATTTTGGCTGATCGGTTTTTTAACAATTGCAGACGAATCTTCCATACCAAAATTACTGACAATTTTATTGACGTTTTGATTGACTTTTGCTTGTAAATCGGTACTTAAATGGGCCGGAATTACAATTGCCAATTGGTATTTCCCTTTGTTAACCAATTCTTGAGCTTTTGCTTCGGTTATGGTTTCATTTTCAAATTTTGTAATGATTTCGAAGCCACTATTTTTAGATAAATTTTCTTGTACCGATTTTGAAATTTCGGCTTTATCGTTATCGACTAATACAATCGGAATTTTCGTTTCACTTAACGTTTTAAAAGTAGTATCTTGAATTAACGTGATGGTAATAATAAGAACCAATGGCATTATGAACAAAATAATCAACCCACCAAAATCTCTTTTTAGCAAGAGCATTTCTTTATAAACCGACATCCAAAATTTATACATCATCGCGCAATTCTTTACCGGTTAAAGCAATAAAAACTTCTTCTAAATTATAGGCTTTTTCGACTGAAGCAATAAGTTCAGTAGGTGTACCTTCTGCATAAATTCTTCCTCTATCGATAATGGCAATTTTAGAACAAAAATCTTGCGCTTCCGTTAAATGATGGGAAGTGTAGATGATGGTTGTCCCTTTTTTGTTTAAGTCTTGCAAAAATTCGATTATAACGTTTTTGGATTGTACATCGACTCCAACTGTAGGTTCATCAAGAAATAATACTTTGGGTTGGTGCAAAATTCCGGCAATTAAATTCACACGACGCTTCATTCCGCCGGAAAACGTATCTACTTTTTTATGTGCAAATTTCAACAAGCCCAATTGATCCAAAGCACTTGTTACTTTTTGCTTTAAATCGGCGCCTTTCAAACCATACATACTTCCAAAATACATAAGATTTTCATAGGCCGTTAATGTTGGATATAAAGCATATTCTTGTGGCACAACTCCAATCGTTTCCTTAATCGTAAAGGCATTTTTATCGTAGGTAAGTCCGTTTATTGTAAAACTCCCCGAAGTTGGCTTTATCAGTCCACACAACATGGAGATAAGTGTCGTTTTACCGGCCCCATTGGGACCCAAGAGTCCAAAAATTTCTTTTTCGTTAATACACAAGTTCAAATTATTCACCGAAAAATCATCGGCACCTTTATACTTTTTGTACAGTTTTGAAATATGTATTATTGCATCAGACATTGGTTAAATGGCTTTTTTTAATTTTTTAAAGAACGCTTCTTCTAGTGAAGCCAAATGCAACAATTCATCGGCTAAAGCATTGTAAACATCTGCCTGATTGCTTCTATTTTTGTATACACGCGCAGCATTTACGGCAAAATCTCGCCATAAATCACCGATATTCGTAATTTCTGTAGCTAAATCTCGTAAGGTATCATTTTTCAGAACTACGGCAGCTTCTTGTAAAAAAGCACCATATATAAAACGAAAACCACCACCACCAGTACCAATTTCTTCTTGCATTCGTACCATTTGTGCTAAATAATGATTAGCCGTTTTGGCATTTTTTTTAATGTGCCAAGTTCTAATATGTTTTGACAACCATCGCATAGCCGCTACACCAATGATTGGCAATGGGGCTAACATATCATTACAGGTATTTTTAATGGCTTTTTTGATAGCTTTTTCCCATTCTAGATCGGAAGGAATATTGATCGGATAATACATTTGACCTTTCGGAGCTAATGCCCCTTTGGCAAAACGGACTTTTTCCAGCTCTTTTTCAGATAATGTAGTGGTCGTTTCCATTACGGGATCACTAATTAAATATGTTGATTCCTTTTTACCATAGACCACTAAATTGTGGGCATTAAAATGGAATCGGTATTCATCAGGAAAATAAGTAAGGTTATACACCCCAACTTGTAGCCCTGTTGGAATGTTATTTTTTAAATTTTCATCTAATGCTTTTTGGGCAGATTCTGGAGAAGAGAATTTAATTCGTTTTACTTTAATTCCTAAACGTTTTGCTGCTTTATTAAAGATAGAGCCCGGCATGGGTCTGTAACTAATGGCAGGAGCGTGATTTACTTTTAACCAAGGAAAATAGAAGAAAAACAATCCTGAACCAATACCAAAAATCATGGGTTCGGAAATATCAATTCCGTTATACTTTAATAGATTGGACGCTACTCCATTTTCGCAATGTGCCGATTGGTGATGTTTAAAATTTGTTTCCATTATTCGCCTTTAAAGTTTTTTAAATCCTCTACCGAAATTTCAAAGGCATCGGCATATTTTTGTAGTATTTTATCATTAAGTCCTTTAAAAACAGAAGGTTTCCCATGACGTTTGACTCTCCAAGTCCACATAGAAACATAACTTGCTAAGGTTTGCCAATCCATTTTATGAACTTCCATAAAATAAATAACGGGACTTACTTTACCATTTTTTACATCAATTCTAGCTTGTTCGATACGTTCGTTTATGTCCTGGATCGAAACATCTAGTGCTATTTTTTTAGGTTCCCAACCGGTACTTAATGCTGTGGTATAATTTCCATTTTCATCGGTTGCATAGCACAATTCTCTAATATTGGCTGATGCCAAATTACTTTTGTCTTGTGGTACTTCTTCTTTTTTCATGATTATACTTGTTGGATCATTAAATTTATTTCCGCTTCCACAATTTCATTACCTTCATAAGAAGTAATACAACTCATGTTACAAATGCTGTAATGTTCGCTATCAAATTTAGAAAGTAAATTAGCCGTTGTAGTAATAGTTCCACCTACTTTTGGCAACGCTTTAATAGTAACTTTTTTGATTCCGCTTATAAAACCTACCAACTTTACATCTTCTTTGATATTTCCATTTTCATCTAAAAAAAAGGTATGTCCAACAATGGAAGAACAGGTTTGTGCGGCGTTTTCTATTAGACCAGCTTCGATAAAGTAACCATTTTCTACAAATACATTATCGCTGTTAATTTTAAAAGTCGTTTTTACATCTTCTTTGGATAAATCCAAGATAATATCGACCATTAACATAGGTTTTCTATGTGGTAAGAAATTTTGAATTTGTATTTGAGCGTTGGTATTATTCATTCGCTGAAGCTAAAACGGTTTTCATTTGTCCTTTGGCAATTTCTTCCTCATTTACGGTGGTTACCATTTCTACTAAGGTAACACCAAGAAACTCTTGAAGAATAGTAACAGTAGTAATCATTTCATCACCTAACTCAGGATTTCTCTTAATTTCTATCGATTTGATAGAACCAATATATCCAGTAGGCGCTTCTTCTTTTTTTAGATAAAATTGGTATCCAGTATGTAAAGCAACCGATTGCGCCATATGTTCTATCACTCCAGATTCTTGAAATTTGTTTTGAAATTCAAAAATATTATCGGAAGTTACTTTTAAACCAGCGACGATATGAGTATCGGAATAGGACACTAATTTATCGACCATTACGAATGGCGCTTTTTGTGGAATTAAAGTTCCTACAAAATTGGAATCTGTAATTGGAAAATCCATTAGCAAACAGTTAAGTAAGCGTACATATACGAAAAACGAGCACTTTCTGGAACCGATAATAAAATTTTATCCCCTTTTTTGAGTTTTCCGCTTCCCATTAATTCTTCTAACATCACATAAATTGAAGCCGCTCCAATATTACCAACATAAGGTAAATTCATGAACCATTTTTCCATTGGGACATAAACATTACGTTTGGCCAATTGTTCGCACAATCCTTTTACAAAGTAATTGGAAGACACGTGAGGTAAGAAATAATCTATTTCTGAAGCATCAACTTTATGTTTGTCTAAAGCACACTTCATACTTATTGCCCCTTTTACTAAAATGTTTTTATCCAATAATTTTACATCTTGTTTTAAGGCAAAAACCGAATGATTTAGCCAATCTTGGCTGTCAAAATTACTCCAAGGTTGAATACTTCCATCTTCCAATTTATCGCCACCAGCGTACATACATGTTTCTACTTCGTGAGCGTAGGAATACCCTTCCATCCATTCAATTTTACAGGATAATCCGTTTGAATTGGGTTTGTTTTCCAATAAAAAGGCACCTGCGCCGTCAGACAACATCCAACGTAAAAATTCACGTTTAAAAGCGACAATTGGTTGTTCTTCCAATTTCTTTAGATTTTCAACTTCGCCTTCAAACTTATTAGATTGCATCCAAGAAGATGTTTTTTCAGATCCTACACAAACAGCATTGTTAGAAGACCCTGATTTTACAGCCATATAGCCATATTTTAAAGCATTCATTCCACTACAACAAGCGCCGGAAGCCGAGTTTAACTCCATTGATTTATTTTTCAACAAACCATGCACCATCACGGCATGTGACGGTAATAATTGATCGGGAGTGGTTGAACCACAAGATAATACTTCAATATCGTTTTCGGTAAACGTGTCGTCATATAAATTACGTACCGCTTGTGCCGAAATTTCTGCATTAGTGTGAGTACTATTTCCGTCTTTATCAGTTGCGTAGTAGCGGGTTTTAATTCCGTTATTGCGTAAAATTATTCTTTTGGCTTTAGAAGCTTCATTATTAATATAACCCAAATGTTTTTCCATTTCTTCAACTGAAACAGGTTCATTAGGTAAAAATTTTGAAACTTTGGTAATAAAAACTTCCGTCATGGTCTATACGCTTTGATAATATTTAATTTCTTTTTGTAACGATTTTGCGTTAAAAAAATAGAGGAGCAAATATATTAAAAATACCAATGGGGACACTACCCATATTGCAAACCATAAGTAGAAATTGAAAAAAGTTAACAATAGACTTCTTTTTGCAGGATTTTTAGTAATTAAGTTGGACCAGATTCCGAAAATTCTTGTAGCTTTTTTCTCTACCGTTAGCAAAAAAGGTTTGATTTCGACAGCTTTTTTTGCGATTAATTCCGATTGCAAAGAATCGTAATTAGCAGTGGCAACATGTGTTTTCAGAATTTCTCCAAATACCGAAGTATTTTTGATATCCTGGTCGGAAACGCCTGGTAAAGGTAGGAAACCAAACATTCTTGTTTTTTTTCCATAGAACAACCAATGAACGATAGTTAAAACACTGATATGATTAGGATTTCTGTCACGCAAAACTATATTTCCAACTAAATCTGCATTTATTCGTTTTAGTTTTTCTTTTAGTCTTTCTTGTGCCATAATCCACATATTACGACATCCAATTACTGTAACCACCTTTTTATTTTGTAATAATTGTTTTCCTTGAGTTGAATTTAGGAAAGAAGCTGCAGGAATTGAAGGGGATAAAAACCAAATTTGATACGCCAAAATTACTAAGTCGTAGTCTTTGTTCAAAATCTCCTCTGCTATGGGTTTCATGGCAACCGATTGATCGGAGAAAGTTTCCGGAAAAACATTAAAAAAGGCGTTATTGCTCCACGGAAATGGAAACGGCTTTTCAGGTTCCATTTGACAATAATCAATCGTACAATTTTCTTGTAAAGGAGCCACCAAATTATCGGCAATATCTTTTAATTGACCAGACTGCGTATAATATAAAACGAGTATATTTTTCATAGTTTTTTATTTAGAAAACACATTCCAAAAATCGAAATAATTAAACCATTGCATAGGATATTTTTTCAGAATGGTTTCGACACTATTCGTATAGGCTTTTAAAACACCTTGGACATCACGGTGTTTTACTTCTGCTTGACGGGCATACAAATGGTAATGAAGATTCGCTTCTTTCATCACATATACGAAAACCACCGGTACTTTTAGCTTTGATGCAATTAAAAAGGGTCCGGCTGGAAAATTAGCGGGTTGTCCTAATAATTCTTCGCTTAATGATTTTGTTCCTTCAAAATAGCGATCTCCCGTAAAGCAAATCAATTCATTGTTTGATAACGCATTATTAATGTCGAAAATATGCGACATATCGTCTTTTACGATGATGAATTTGATGGAAGATTTTTTCGTGACACTTTCTAGGTATTCTTTAATTATCGAATGCTCTCTATCGGTAGTCACTAAATTTATTTGACAATTGAGGTCAATTTCACCGAAGAAATGTTCGGCAATTTCGAAGTTTCCAACGTGAGCCGAAATGAGTATACCACCCTTTTTTTCTTCCAATAATTGAAACAGCAATTCAACTCCGTCAAATTCGTACGTAAATTCATCACGTAATCCCGCAGAAATAGCCGTTTTATCAATAATTGTTTGACCGAAAACAAAGTAACTGTAATATACGCACCATATAGCTTTTAGGAAGCTATATTTTTGGCGTTGACGAAAATAATAATAGGTTACTTTATTGCTTGAAAACTGAGTAATAAAATAATAAAAAGCTACAAAAATTAAAACAGAATACGCTGCTTTAATTCCGAGCTTTTTTATACAAAATATAAAAATTTTATATCCTAAAAGAGTCCCTTTAGACTTACCATCCCATTGACTCATAAGTACTTAGTTCTTTTGCTTTATTTTTATATCGATTAAATTGTAGAAATCTTCAAAAGAAACAATATTAACAAAATCTGCCTCACCCAGTTTCACACCAAAATTTGCTTCAATAGCTACTACTAAATCTACATAATCTAAACTATCTAAACCTAATGTCTCACGCAAATTGGCATCTGATACAATCGTATCTCCATCTACTTCAAATTCTTCAATTAAAATTTCGTTTACTTTCTCTAAAATAACTTCTTTATTCATTTTACTCTTTATATTTCTTAACAACTATTGCTGAATTTGTTCCACCAAATCCGAAAGAATTTGACAAATATAGGTCAAATTTTTTATTTATAGTTTGAGCGGCAATATTTAACTTTTGGGAATCTTCGTCTGGAGTGTCGAAATTGATGTTTGGAGCGATAAAATCATTTTGCATCATTAAGGTAGAATAAATAATTTCGCTAGCTCCTGCCATCCAGCATTCGTGGCCCGTCATCGATTTTGTAGAACTCACATGGGGTCCGTTTTCGCCAAATACTTCAATTATAGCTTTGGCTTCGTTAGCATCCCCTAAAGGTGTAGAAGTTGCATGCGCATTGATATATCCAATTTCTTCCGGTTTTACACCGGCTTGCTCTAACGCTCGACGCATGGCTGTGGCTGGTCCGTCAACATTTGGAGTAGATATATGTCCACCGTTGGAAGAAAATCCGTACCCTACAATTTCCGCTATAATATTAGCCCCTCTTTTTTGAGCCGATTCTAATGATTCGATTATGACCGTGGCACCCCCTCCACTTGGAACCAATCCGTCTCGGTTGGTATCAAAGGGACGAGAAGATTGAGCAGGATTTGCTTCATTGGGCGAAAACACTCCCAAACCATCAAAACTTGCCATGGCATATTTATTAATTTCCTGAGCACCACCACATATAATCATGTCTTGCAGTCCACCTTTAATAAGTAAGTAACCTAAACCTATGGCATGTGATCCACTGGCACAAGCGGCACTAATTGACATATTCACACCGCGTAATTTAAATATTGTTGATAAATTCATGGTTACCGTTGAATTCATCGATTTAAAAATGGCTCCCGAACCAATTAAAGCCGTATCTTTTTTCTCGCGAACAATATCGGTAGATTCGATTACGGCAAAGGAAACACTATCATTCCCGTATAAAATTCCGACTTCATTTTCTTCGAAATAAGAAGCATCAATACCTGCATTTTTCATAGCTTCGATTGTGGCCATATAAGCATATTCCGTTTCTTCACCAATAGAAATTCTTTGGCGACGGGTTAACAATGCTTTTAAATCAGGTCTTGGAACTTTCCCCGTAAGTGCAGATTGAAAACCGAATTCCTTACGTTCATCATCAAAAACAATTCCTGATTTTCCTTCAAATAATGATTTTTTAACCTCATCTAAAGAAGTACCAATACAAGAATAAATTCCCATTCCGGTTATAACTACTCTTTTTTCCATAATTACGAATAAATTCCTCCGTTTATGTTTACAATTTCACCTGTAATGTAACTTGCTTTTTTGGAAGCTAGGAAAGCGACCAAATCAGCTACTTCTTCCGCTTCTCCAAATCGATTCGCTGGAATTAATTTCGACAATTCTTTTTCGTCTAAATCGCCCGTCATATCCGTACGGATAAAACCTGGAGCAACTGCATTTACGGTAATATTACGTTTGGCCACTTCCTGCGCCAAGGCTTTTGTTGCGGCAACTACTGCCCCCTTTGCTGCAGAATAATTGGTTTGACCCGCAGTACCTTTCACACCTGATACCGAAACCATATTTACAATACGACCGTATTTATTACGCAACATTTTTTGGATAAAAAAGTTCGTGACGTTAAAAAATCCGTTCAAACTCGTATTAATTACATTACTCCAATCCTCATGTGTCATCC
>JAGORP010000021.1 GCA_018062725.1 Flavobacterium sp. | reverse complement strand
CCTTTGTGGTGTAGCAGCAATTATCCTTGCTTTATTGTCTCCACGTTTAAAGAAAATGATGAACGGCGTGCAATAAATCTATTAAAAAATATTTTTATATCTTTCAAGCTCGAAACTTCGGTTTCGGGCTTTTTTATTTTTACACCAAATAAACCATTTAAATTATGTGGAAATCGCATCCTAAGGCCTTGCCTTTCTTGTTTTTATCTGAAATGTGGGAACGTTTCGGTTATTATTTAATGATTGGAATCTTTACCCTTTACCTTAAAGATGTAGAAACGGGTTTCGCTATGACCGAAGCCGAAGCCTCTGATTTGTACGGAACATTTATCGCCTTAGTATTCTTAACTCCTTTTATTGGAGGTTTGGTAGCGGATCGCTATTTAGGGTATCGAACGTCTATAATTTCAGGAGGAATTATGATGGGAGCCGGCTATTTAATGATGGGAATTCATAATCTTCCTATGCTATATGTGGCCATGACTCTGGTTATTGTTGGAAATGGTTTTTTTAAGCCTAATATTTCAACTTTATTAGGTAATTTTTACAATGACGATCAATACAAAGCCAAAAAAGATGAAGGTTATAACATCTTCTACATGGGAATAAATGTTGGTGCTTTTATTTGTAATTTTTTTGGAGCGGTTTTCGAAAATCTATTTGGCTGGGCTGCGGCATTTTCTGTTGCTGGAGTCGGAATGTTTATTGGAGTAATCGTTTTTATGTTGGGAACTAAGCATTATGGGGATAAAACAGAGAAAAAAGGAACGCAAGAAGGAGATATGCCGTTTTGGAAAATAGTGATGTTTATCTTGTTGCCATCGGTGGTTTTCGGAATTATAGGATGGTTGATTAAAGGAGTGGCTTCCGATACAAATTTAGATAGTGCTATTTTTGGTTCTGATAGTACTGATGCCTTTATTTTTGCTTGTATTCCAGTTGTATTGTTTTATTCCAGTTTGTATTTTAAAGCCAAAGAAGACGACAAACGTCCTATCGGTGCTTTATTGGCTATTTTTGCGGTTGTGATTTTATTTTGGGCCGTTTTCAAATTAAATGGTTCTGCGTTAAATAATTGGGGCGATAAATATACGGATCGTGAAGTGACGGGCGTTGCCAAAACGGTTACAGATAATATTTTTCTAACCAAAGAATTAGAATACAAAAAAGATTCTGTAGCCTTGTATGATAAGGCATTCCGAATTCAAAAGAAAGATGGTGAAGTAATTAAAGAAGTAAATTATCCTTTATATTTTAGAAATGTTGCTCCCGAGAAATTGCCAGAAGAAGGCGCAAAAGTTTCGGTATGGGCTTCTAATTTGAGTCAATCCATTAATCCGTTTTGGGTCATTGCATTAACACCACTAATTGTTGCGTTTTTTACTTTTCTTCGAAGCCGTCAAAAAGAACCTTCTACACCAACAAAAATTGCTTTCGGATTGTTAATCTCTGCTTTATCGGTATTAGTAATGGTTTTAGCCGTTAAGGCTGGACAAAATGGTTCCGAAAAAGTATCTGTACTTTGGTTGTTTGCTAATTATGGGGTCATTACTATTGGAGAATTGTTATTATCACCAATGGGACTTTCTGTCGTTTCCAAATTAAGCCCAAGAAATATTACTTCCTTAATGATGGGAGGATGGTTTTTATCGACTTCAATTGGAAATAAACTGTCAGGAGTTTTGGCTTCTATGTGGGATAAATACGATGACAAATCGAACTTCTTTTGGGTAAATTTTGGATTGCTGATGTTTGCAACCTTATTAATGTTTGCCTTATTGAAACAACTTAATAAAGTAATGAAAGAAAAAGGAATTAATTAATATGGCTACAACAATAGAAGAAATTCAGAATTTTAAAGGGAAGTATCCTAAACAACTTTGGTATTTATTTTTTAGTGAAATGTGGGAACGTTTTAGTTTCTACGGCATGCGTGGTATGTTGGCTGTTTTTATGGTAAGCCAATTAATGATGGATGAAAAAACAGCTAATCTTCAATATGGGGCTACTCAAGCTTGGGTATATGCTTTCACTTTTATTGGGGGATTGTTTGCCGATAAAATACTTGGATTACGAAAATCGCTTTTTTGGGGCGGTTTGTTAATGATTGTTGGAAGTGTCATCCTTTCTATCGATCCTAAAAATCTCTTCTTCATTGGAATTGGTTTTACCATCGTAGGAACCGGTTTTTTTAAACCTAATATTTCTTCCATGGTGGGACAATTGTATAAAGATGGCGACGTGCGTCGTGATGCCGGATTCTCGTTGTTTTATGCCGGTGTAAATTTAGGCGCTTTAATCGGGGGGTATATTTGTATTGCAGTTGCCAACGGTAACCTTTGGGCTTCTTTTGTACCTGAACATTTACGTTGGAATTATGCCTTCGGTTTTGCAGCGATAGTTATGATTATAAGTTTATTAACGTTTACTCAAACGCAAAAAAGTTTAGGTGAAATTGGATTATCACCTTTAGCGCATTTGGAGTCTTCTAAACGTAAAACATTAGAAATAATCACCTTTATCGGTTCGTTAGCTATAGTACCAGTAATCATTTTGATGGTCGCGAATACGGTGTATACCGATTATTTTATGATGATCATTGGACCCGCTTCTATTTTGTATTTGTTCTATGAAATGAAGAATTTTTCAGCCACAGAAAATAAAAAATTATTAGCCGCTCTGGTTTTTATTATTTTTTCGATTTTCTTCTGGGCATTTTTTGAACAAAGTGGTGGCTCTTTAAGTTTATTCGCTTCCGGAAATTTAAAAGATACGGTTTTAGGAATAAAATTAGATCCGAATGGGGTTAATAACTCGGCGAATTCCTTATTTGTGATTGTTTTTGCTGCTTTAATTGGAGTAGTGTGGATTTGGATGGCTAAAAAGAAAATTGAACCCAATACGGTTGTAAAATTCGGAATTGCTTTCTTATTCCTTGCAGGCGGTTTTTGGATATTTTACTATACGAAATTCTTTGCCGATGCGACAGGAAAAACATCTTTAGATTTATTTACCTTTGGTTGGTTTATCATCACTTTCGGAGAGTTGTGTTTATCACCAATTGGTATGAGTGCAATGACAAAATTATCTCCGCAAAAGACCCAAGCGGTAATTATGGGAATGTGGTTTTTGGCAAGTGCCTACGGTCAGTATTTTGCTGGTTTATTAGGGGCAGGGATTGCCGAAGCATCTGAAAACGCTTCCAATCTTGAAAAGCTTAACACCTACGCTGATGGATACCAACAACTAGCCATTTATGCCTTAATTGCAGGAGTCGTATTAATCGCTATTTCACCATTGGTTAAAAAACTAATGCAAGACGTGAAATAATTTAGTAATTTCGGCATTGTTTTTGTTAACTATTTATAAAAGGAAATAAGATGAAAAATATTGTGTTGGGATTGTTCTTATTCTTAGGAACATTTTCCATTCAAGCGCAAGACATTAACTGGATGTCACTAGAAGAAGCTCTGGCAAAACAAAAGAAAGTAGCAAAACCAATTTTTATGGATGTCTATACCGAATGGTGTGGTCCTTGTAAAATGTTGGATAAAAATACATTTAAAGATCCTGCTGTCGTAGACTATGTAAACAAAAATTACTATGCTGTAAAGTTTAATGCCGAAGGAAATTCAAAAGTAAACTATCAAGGGGCCGCTTTTGATAATCCAGGATATGATCCCAATAGAAAAGGCAGAAATAGTGCACACGAACTTACAAAACATTTAAAAGTACCAGGATATCCTTCGATGTATATTTTAGATAAAAAAGGAAATGTTCAAGCAACAGTTGATGGATATAAAACTCCCGATGAATTATTAAAAGTATTAAAAAATTAGCATATGAAAATAACAAAATACCTTTCTGTACTGGCAATAGCCTTTTTAGTGTGGAGTTTTGCAGCGACAACTCCTAAAGTTGAAAAAAAATTAGTTTGGCATACCGATATGAAAGTGGCCTCCGAAATTGCACAAAAACAAGACAAACCTATTTTTATGTTTTTTACTGGTAGCGATTGGTGTGGTTGGTGCATTCGATTGCAAAAAGAAGTTTTCAAAACACCTGAATTTGAAGCTTGGGCCAAAAAAAATGTGGTATTAGTTGAATTAGATTTTCCTCGTAGGTCGGCACAACCTGAAAATATTAAAGCGCAAAACGATCAGTTGCAACAAATGTTCGGGGTGAGAGGGTATCCTACAGTGTGGTTTGTAAAATCAGGAAAAAAAGAGGGTAAAATAAATTTCGAACAATTAGGAAGTACAGGATATGTAGCTGGTGGGCCAGCAGTTTGGTTAGATGGTGCAAATCAGATTATTGCCAAATATGTTTCCAACAAAAAGAAACCGAATAAAATTCAAAAAGTAAAAAGCTAAATTTTATTTTTTAAACTATAAAATCCCTTTTCGTAAGTACTATGAAAAGGGATTTTTCTTTTCAAGCAAGTTCGTTTCCAAAGGGCAATATAACTTTTGTAATTCGAAGCATCTGCAATAATTAATTCGGGTTTTTGAATTTCTAACAAACGCTCTAAATTTACTTTTGGCGATTGACTCAAAATTACAATGTCAGGTTGTATCGAAGTTTTGTATGCCGAAGTACTGTCGATTAACAATATTTTTTTATGAGCAAACAAAAAGGTATTCACTATGGGTTTTATAACTTCAATTTTAGAGTATTTTGCTGTCGCATACGTTTGAAGCATACGTTCTTCAAATGAATTTTTCGCGATTTCTTCCGAAGTATATAAGGCAATTGCACTTCCGTTTTTGATGGCGATAATGGATTTTTTCATCACATTAAACACTACAAATTCTCGATTGTTTTCCGAATTCCATTTGGTCGTAAATAATATCGTTTGAAACAAAAGAACGCTGCCTAAAGCAAACAGAAGTTTGTTGAATTTTGGTTTCTCTATCCAAATCGTCCAACTGATAATTAGTAAATATCCAATGAGCATCATCGAAAACGAAAGCGGAATGTTTTGAAGTACAAAACTTTCAATCGCTGCAATTTTACTAATAATCGTATTGGTTAAGGTGATTAAAATTTCTACCGATTTAGATAATAGTTCCGGAATCCAATTGAAATACGCCAAAATCATTAGTAAAGTTCCTAAGGCCATGATAGCTGATAAAAAAGGAATAAGTACTAAATTGGTAATGAAAAACAAGCCCGGAAATTGATGAAAATAATAAATACTTAAAGGTAAAGTGCCTATTTGAGCCGCAAATGAAACCGTTAAAATACTCCAGAAATAACCAAGGACTTTGTTTCTAGGTTGCCAAACTTTGTCTAAAAGGGGTTGTAACCAAAGGATAAAGAAAACAGCCAAATAACTAAGTTGAAACCCGATGTCAAACAAAAACATAGGTTCGAAAAGCAGAATTAAAAATAACGAAACAATGGCAGTGTGAAAACTGTTGTTTTCTCTTTTTAAATGCATTCCAATGGCAATAAAACTAAACATAACCGTCGAACGCACCACCGATGGTGCTAGTCCTGCAACAAAAGCAAACAGCCACAAAGAAACGATGGTAAGGAGTAATCTAGAAGTGTTACCAAGGGTTGTATTCGGAATGGGTTGTAATAAAAAGGAGATGAAAAGTAAAATAAAGCCAACATGAAGCCCTGAAACCGATAAAATATGTACCGCTCCTGCATATTGATAATCGCGAAGCACCTCAGGTGAAATGTCTTGTTGTTGTCCCAGTATCAAAGCAGTAACGACGGCCAATTCTTCTTTTTTGAAACCAGATTTTGCTAAATTTTGAATAATGGTATTTCTGAAATTAGCGGTGTAAAAAGTGATGCCCTTTTCTATTTTGCTACCAATTTTTACAGCTGTAGGATCGGTGTAAATTTGTGCATGTACTCCTTTGATTTCTAAATATTTTCCGTAATCAAACTGATTGGGATTGTTGGGTTTGAAATGTTTTTGCAACTGATCGTAAACCAATAATTGATTGCCAACTGATAACGTAGTTTCAATCGAATCTTTTTTTATGTTTAAAAGAATTTTTCCACAAGTGCCCTGGTTTTCAATCGAAACCACTTCTGCAAAATAACGGTTGTATTTGGCTGAGTTTTTTAGCTTTTCACGAATGATAAGCTGTATGTTTTGGTCTTTATCAAAATTACTTTCACTTTGTGTATAATGATTTTGATGGAGGCTTTCATCGTGAAGCAACGTTGTGGTAATTCCAATGGAAAAGAAAACCAAATATAAAGCCATGCCAAAGGATGAATTCGGCGTAAATGTCTTATTCGATTTGTAAAAAGCATAACCGCATACTAAAAGTGATATTCCTAAGGCAAGGAAGGCAATTGTAAGGCTTGGGCGGATATAAAAGGCTGAAAATATTCCAGCAATAAGGCAAAGAGTAATTCTTACAATCGGGAATTGGTATAACTTCATTGTGTGTTTTTCAAACTGGTAACAATTAATTTGGCTGTTTTTTCACTTGCACCTACACCGCCTAATTTGGTTTCTAATTGATTATAATCGGCTAAAAGTTGTTCGCGATGCTCTGTATTCAAAATTTTACCCAATTCCTTTTTTATGTTTTTAGGGTTGCATTCGTTTTGAATTAATTCGGTAACAACAGGTGCATCCATAATTAAATTAACCAGTGAAATGTATTTTAACGTAATGATACGTTTTGCAATTTGGTAGGAAATCGCACTTCCTTTGTACAAGACCACTTCAGGAACTTTAAATAATGCCGTTTCTAGAGTTGCTGTTCCAGAAGTAACCAAGGCTGCATGTGAAACACTCAATAAATCGTAGGTTTTATTTGAAATAAATTTGATGTTTTGATTCGATAAAAATTGTTCGTAAAAAGAATATTCTTGGCTAGGGGCTCCTGCAATAACGAATTGATATTCTGGAAAAGCGGTTACTACAGAAAGCATTTCAGAAAGCATTTTCGAAATTTCTTGCTTTCTACTTCCCGGGAGTAAGGCAATAATGGGTTTTTCGGAAAGATTATTTTCTTTTTTAAACTGTTCGACATCAGTTTTCGTCCGATTTTGAATCGCATCAATTAATGGATGCCCAACAAAATCTACTGGATAATGGTGTTTTTTTTCGTAAAAATCCTTTTCAAACGGAAGAATCACATACATGTGGTCAAAATCACGTTTGATGTCTTTGATTCGGTTTTCTTTCCAAGCCCAAATTTGTGGAGAAATATAGTAATGAGTTGGAATTTGCAATGTTTTAGCCCATTTGGCAATACGCATGTTAAAGCCAGGGTAATCAATGAATATAATGGCGTCGGGTTTGAATTGCAGGATGTCGGCTTTGCAAAATTTTAAGTTTTGCATAATGGTTTTCAGATTCATGACGACCTCTACAAACCCCATAAAAGCCAGTTCGCGATAATGTTTTACGATAGTACCACCGACTTGTTTCATTAAATCGCCACCCCAAAATCTAATTTCTGCCGTTTGATCCTCTTTTAAAATCGCTTTCATCAAGTTGGAACCATGCAAATCTCCTGAGGCTTCGCCTGCTATAATATAATACTTCATCTATACAAAAAGTGTAATAACAGTTAGTAAAATGGTGGCTAAAATTACACCTCTGGCCATAAGTTCTTTGTTTAATTTTAGCAATAAAAAGAATACACCCAAGTTTAGAACAGCGCCCATTGCGATTAGTTTGCCTAAAAATCCTTGGTGTTTAAGGCCTTGAATACCCTCTAAAAAATTATATTCGGTTTTGAATTCTAAAAAAAGATACACTCCAATTAGAGTCGATATAAATCCGATTATTGTGCCTATTAATAAATCTATTTTTCTCATAAATTCCAAGTATTAAGTTGTTGAATGGCGTGATGGGCTGTTAAATCAAATTGAACGGGCACTACCGAAATATAACCGTTTTCTAAAGCCCAAACATCGGTGTCTTTCCCTTTGTCTAAACATTCAAATGCGCCTGCCAACCAATAATATTCTTTGCCAAATGGAGATTGTCGTTTGTCAAATTTCTCCACATATTTAGCTTTGGCTTGACGACATATTCGAATTCCTTTGATGTCTTCTTTTTTTAATTTTGGGAAATTCACATTCAAAACAACACCTTCCGGTATTCCGTTTTGTAAGACTTCTGTAATGATTTGTTTTACAAAAGAGCGTATGGGTTCAAAATCGGCTTTCCATGAAAAATCGGCCAACGAAAACCCAATGGCAGGAATACCTTCGATGCCTGCTTCAATGGCTGCGCTCATGGTACCAGAATACAATACATTGATAGAGGAATTTCCGCCATGATTAATTCCTGAAACACACAAGTCAATTTTTTCTTTAATGATCTCATTTTTAGCAATTTTCACACAATCGGCAGGAGTTCCGGAAGAGGTGTATTTTGCAATTGTTTCATGATCGTTAGATATTTTATTAATGTGTAAGGTGTTGTCAACAGTAATAGCGTGTCCCATGCCGCTTTGTGGACTGTCGGGGGCTACTACGATTACCCTTCCGATTTCTTTTACAATATCGATCAATACTTGAATGCCGGGTGCGGTAATTCCGTCGTCGTTAGTCACTAAAATTAAAGGTTTTTTCATCAAAAATGCAGCTAATTATCTTGTGCTAAAATAGGAAAATTTATTGGGAAATGTTAAATTTACGTCTTTAACAAAAAATTATAGCAAATTCTATTTGTTGGCATGGTTTTTTGTGTACTTTAGTAAACAGTATGAATACAATTTGGATGTTTATGAAAAAGAATTATAAAGCAGTATTGCTAGTGGTGGCACTATGTGCAACACTATGGAGTTTTAGACCCAAAGCTCAAAGCGATCCGGAAAAGGACAAGGTGTTGTTGGATTTAATTTCATACGTTATTGAGAAAGGACATTATGATCCGGCGGTCATGGATGATGCGTTTTCAAAAGGAGTTTATGATGATTTTGTTGGCGCCTTAGATCCTTCAAAACGTTTCTTTATAGAAGCGGATATCAAAGAATTTAAAGCCTATGAACTTCTTATAGATGATATGATTAAAGAAAGGGATTTGACTTTCTTTACATTGGTGTATGAACGCATTCAAAAGAGAATGAACGAAGCCAAAGTGATTTACAGAGCGTTAAATGACAAACCATTCGAGTTTAACTCAGATGAAAGTATCAATATCGATTCTGATAAATTAACCATTGCCAAGAATTACACAGAATTAAAGAACAGATGGCGTTTGCAAATTAAATTATCGACGCTAGCTTCTGTGGTGGATAAACAAAAAATCGAAAAAGAAAACAAAGCAAAAGATGCCAATTATAAAGAAAAGACATTTGAGCAATTGGAAAAAGAATCGAGAGAATCTGCTATAAAAAATTTAGACGAATATTTTGAATTTGTAAGCGATTTGGATAGAACCGATTGGTTTGAAGTATATATTAATTCTATTGTAAGTCAATTTGATCCCCATACTTTTTATTTTGCTCCCGAGGAAAAAGAAAAGTTTGATATTAGCATGAGTGGAAAATTAGAAGGAATTGGTGCTCGCTTGCAAAAAAAGAATGACCACACCGAAATTTCTGAACTAATTTCTGGAGGTCCGGCTTGGAGAGGTAAAGAGTTAGAACCAGGAGATATTGTTTTAAAAGTAGCTCAAGGGGCCAACGAACCTGTTGAGGTAGTGGGCATGCGCTTGGATGACGTAGTGAAGAAAATTAAAGGACCTAAAGGTACTGAGGTAAGGCTTACTGTTCGTAAAGTAGATGGTTCTACAAAAATTATTAAACTTATCCGTGATATTGTTGAAATTGAAGAAACGTATGCTAAATCTTCTATTATTGAGAAAAATGGTAAAAAATTCGGATTGATTTATTTGCCTAAATTTTACATCGATTTTGAAAACGAAGACAATCGTGACGCAGCCAAAGATGTCGCGGTAGAAGTAAATCGTTTGAAAAAAGCTGGCGTAGAAGGAATTATAATGGATTTACGCGATAACGGCGGAGGCTCTCTTAAAACAGTAGTTGATATCACTGGTTTATTTATTGAAGAAGGACCGGTTGTTCAAATTAAATCAAGTAACGGAAAAAAAGAAGTACTTTTTGATCATGATCCAAAAGTGCAGTGGGATGGACCTCTTGTAGTCCTTCAAAATAATTTTTCAGCCTCAGCCTCAGAAATTTTCGCGGCAGCCATTCAAGATTATAAAAGAGGAGTTATCATTGGAAGTAAACAATCGTATGGAAAAGGAACTGTTCAAAATGTTATCGATTTGAATCAATTTCAATTCAAAGGAGGTGCCAATTATGGTGATTTAGGAGCTTTAAAAACGACTACTCAGAAGTTTTACAGAATTAATGGAGGTTCTACACAGCTCGAGGGCGTGTCTAGTGATATTGCTTTCCCGGATCGATATTCGTATATTAAAATTGGAGAACGTGACGAGAAAAAAGCAATGCCTTGGGATAAAATTGATCCAGCACATTATAATGAAACAAAATCAGTATTGAATTTCGAAAATGTGGTGGCCAATAGCCAAAAAAGATTGGTTGATAACGCTCAATTTAAATTGATTGATGAAAATGCCAAATGGATTAACGATAGAAAAGATGAAAGTATCATCAGTCTTAATTTAGTTAAATTTTTAGAAGAACAAAAAACAATCGAAGAAGCGACCAAAAAATATAAAGAAATTGCCAAATATAAAAACGGTTTAGTTGTGAATCCAATTTCGGAAGAAGCAGAATTAATGAAAACTGATGCTGTTTTTTCTCAAAAGAGAAAAGACTGGTTTGAAGCTATTTCGAAAGATGTATATGTAGATGAAGCAGTAAATGTTTTAGCTGATATTAAAACATCAACAATAAAACCGAAATCGATTCCTGGGAAGAAGCCAAAACTGTTGGTGAAATCATAGAAGTAGTAAGAAAAATCAATACAAATGAAACTCCAGAGTTAGCTCTGGAGTTTTTAATTTTAACATGTTGCGACGGAGTTATTAACAATGTTTCTAACTAAATTTAAGGAGAAGCAAGTGTTGTTTGTCGGGAATTAATAGGGTTTTGTCGATTATTCTGTTAAAAGTTATTAACAAAACTTCATATTTCTATTTTTATAGAAAATTTATCCCAAAAATATGAATAGAAATCTACCCTTTTCTAGGAAGACGTGTTTGTTCAGTTTCTTCTTATTTCTAACCTCTTTATTTTTTTCAAACTCGTTACAAGCACAATGTGCCGGTTCGGATAATTCCATTACGATTTGTAATATTCCTGATCCAGCCAATCAAACGGTAAACTTGTATGCTCTTTTGGGTGGAGTACCTGTACCAGGAGGAACATGGACAGATGATTTGTTATCTGGTGGACTAAATCCCTTAACTGGAATTTTAAATGTGTGGCAAATAGGCGAAAGTGGCGTTTACACCTATACCTATACCGTGACTGGAGTTCCTGGTTGTGTTGATAATACTTCAGTAATTACAGTTATTGTTGGGGGTTATGCTGGTAATCCTGGACCTAATGGTGTGGTATGTGGTGACGAATCCAGTTATAACTTATTTCAACTTTTTAATGGTGCCATACAACCTGGTCCCCAATTTAATGGTAATTGGTTTAATGTAACTACAGGCACTCCTGTTTCTGGTAGTACAATTAATCCAAGTAGTTTTAATGTAACTGTAGGAACAACGTATCAGTTTTCCTATACATTACCTGCTATTGGAACCTGTCCGCCTAACAGTACTTCGGCTTTTCTAACGGTATTTCCACCTGCTGAACCTGGTACGCCCAATAACCTTGAAATTTGTAGTTCAGATGGTTTTGCTGCTTATACCAACTTAAATTTATTTTCGCTTTTAACAGGGGAAGATCCAGGTGGAAGTTGGGACGAGAATAGTGGGACTAATGAATTAACGACGATTTCCGATTCCTTTATAAATGTTCAAAACATATACAATACTTTAGGAGCTGGTACGTATACTTTTACCTATGAAGTAAGACCAAGTAATCCAATTTGTACTATTGAAAATGCAACAGTTACCGTAACTATTGAAGATCCTGTTGATTACACCGGAATTACATTAAATGTTTCGCCAGATATTTGTCAAGATCAAATAGCAACAGCTGTTTATACTGCAACGATTACCCAAACACCAGTGTTAATTCCGAATGGAACTTATAATGTGACATATATTGTTTCAGGACAAGTGACACCAATAACGATTCCGGTTACTTTTACAGGTGGAGTAGCAACATTTAACGTGCCCAATGCTAATTTTCAATCTGTAGGAACATTTACGGTTTCTGTTACCAATATTGTAGCAGCATCAGCTTTAGGAATTTGTGTGAATCCAGTACCCGTAATTATGGATACAGTGATTGTTAATCCAACCCCACAAATTACAAATGCAACTTTTGCAGCTGCAAATGTTTGTCAAAATAACGCAAATACGGTTAATTTATCAAATTTGGCTCCCTTGGCGGATGGAAGTTATACCATTATGTATAATTTATTAGGCGCAAATACGACAACAACTCAAACTGCTGTAATTACAATCACGGGAGGGACATCGAGTTTTTCAATTCCTGGTGGTTTATTAGCGAATGCCGGTACGACTACTTGTTCAATAGTAAGTATAACAAATAATACGACAACCTGTACGGGGCCGGTAACTATTTCAGGTTCCTTTGAAGTATTGCCTTTACCAGTTGTTCCAGCATTAGCGATAACAGTTGCAGATGCATGTGAAGGACAAGATGTTCCGGTTACCATTACAGGATTGGGAACCTTAACCAATGTTAATTTTGAGTATGATTTATCAGGAGCGAATAACGCTATAAATAATATGGTTTCAGTACCAGTAACTTCAGGAAGCGCTACGTTCAATATTCCTGCAGCCTTGTTAATCAATACGGGGACAACAACCATTCAAATCACTGATTTGACTAATACTGGAAATTCATGTGGCGTAATTGTTTCAGGTGTTTCCGATTCATTTGTGATCAATCCTAATCCAATTGCAACTTTAGTTTCTTCCGATGCGGATAATACAATTTGTGCTAATGAAGCAGCTACGTTAACGGTGAATCCAACCAATTTTATTGCGACAGCGGCTACTTATGTTTGGACATTAAATACTGTGGTAATTCCAGGAGCATCTACTAATTCGATTCCAGTAACGGCTTCAGGGACTTACGAAGTAACAATAAGTTTAAACGGTTGTCCATTGGTTTTATCCACTAGTTTTGTGGTAAATCCACTTCCGTTAGCAACGATTTCTTCATCCGATGCCGATAATACGATATGTCAAGGGGAAACGGCGACTTTAACAGTTACGCCTTCAAATTTTGTTGTTTCAGCTGCTACTTACCAATGGTATTTTAATGGAGGTATATTAATTGGTGAAACTAATCCACAAATCATACCAACTGCAACAGGAATATATGAAGTGGTAATAACGTTAAATGGTTGTACCTCTAATGTTGCTGCAAATTTTACCATAAATCCAATTCCAGTGGCGCCAACAACAGCCAATCAATCTTTCTGTGAAACAGACAATGCTACCGTTGCCAATTTAGTGCCAAATGGGACGCAATACAATTGGTATAATTCGTTAGCAAGTACTACTTCTTTAGCAGTATCAACCGTTTTAGTGAGCGGAACGTATTATGTAGAAGAGGTGAATAGTGTTAATGGTTGTAGTTCTTCTAGAAGTGCTAATGTGGTTACGGTTGAAATTGTTGCGCCCCCTGTATTGAATTCAAACGGGCAAAATTTCTGTGGTGCTGATAATCCAACATTACAACAATTATCAAATAATACAACTTCTGGAGGGACGGTGATTTGGTATGATGCTATGACAGGCGGAACAGTACTTCCTTTAACAACGGTTTTAACAGAAGGGGCCACTTATTATGGTTATACTACTTCTGGCAGCGGATGTCAATCGGCAAACGGAACAGCGGTTACGGTCACTTTAACCGATTGTAATGAAACACCTGAAGATTATGGTTTTTACATCCCAGATGGGTTTTCACCTAACGGAGACGGGATCAACGATACCTTCCATATTCCAGATATCGAATTTTTATATCCAAATTATACAATCGAAATCTATAATAGATACGGGAAACTTTTATTTGAAGGAAACAAGACAAAAGATTGGAACGGGAATAACTCGACAACTACCAACCTAATAGATGGTACAGCACCAAACGGAGTTTATTTTTATGTCATTAACTTTAATAAAGACAACAGACCAGCAAAACAAGGTCGCTTGTACTTAAACAAATAAGATAAACCTATCAAAATACAATTTAGATGAAAAAAATAGTAGCATTATTAGGTTTATTCCTAATTACACATACAACTTTTGCACAGCAAGATCCACAATATACCCATTACATGTACAATATGAGTGTCGTGAATCCTGCTTATGCGACCGCAAAACAATCGGTACTTGATTTGGGAGCTTTATATAGAACTCAATGGGTGGGTGCTGTTGGAGGCCCTAAAACATTAACCGCATTTGCACACATGCCTGTAAATAAGAAAATCGAATTGGGATTGTCGGTCATTTCAGATGATATTGGTGACGGCGCCAAAAAAGAAAATAACATCTATGCCGATTTTGCTTATATCCTTCAGTTTGAAGGCAGTCATAGACTTTCTTTTGGTATGAAAGCCGGATTTACCAATATGACCACCAATTTTAACGGATTTCAATTAGAGAGTGGTAATACCACTACTGATGAGGCTTTTAATCAAAATATCAACGTTTTTAAACCCAATGTGGGAGCAGGAGCGTTCTATTTTACTGATAAGTATTATATCGGATTATCGGTGCCTAATTTGTTGCCTACAAAACACATCGAAGAGCGTCAAGGAATTAACGCTTTAGGATCGGAAGAAATGCACTTTTTTACCACCGCGGGATATGTGTTTCAATTGAGCGATATGTTTAAATTGAAACCAGCAGCTATGGCAAAATTTGCTAAAGGTTCACCAGTTACGGTAGATGTTTCAGCCAATGTGCTGTATAATAACCGATTTGAATTGGGGGCTGCCTATAGAATTGATGATTCGGTCAGTGGTTTAATGGCAATCAATGCCACAAAAAACCTAAAAATTGGATATGCCTACGATCATACGTTGTCAAATTTGGGTCAGTTTAATTCAGGAACTCACGAAGTGTTCTTATTATTTAATTTGGATTTATTAGGTAAAGGATATGACAAATCGCCACGATTCTTCTAAAAGTTGCATTATGAAAAAAGTTTTACTATCTATATTATTAGTGTTTGCCTTTCAAATTACTAATGCTCAAGAAACCGACTTAGATCGCGCCAAGAAATATTTTGAACGAACGTATTATAGCGAAGCATTACCATTGTATGAAAATGCTGTCGAAAATAATCGTTCGAAAGAAGTGATTCAAAACATAGCCGATTGCTATTATTTTACGAATGATTTAAAAAGTGCCCAAAAATATTATCGCTTTTTAGTCAAAAACTTTAGTAAGGATTTACCAGCCGACTATTATTTTCGTTTTGCACAATCGTTAAAAGCGACAGCCAATTATGCAGAAGCGAATCAAATGACTAAAGATTATTTGGCAAAATCTGGGAATACCCAAGCTTTGAATAATTTTGAAAGTGATTTGAAGACCTTAGAAAATGTAACGGCTATTGGAGAACGATTTAAAATCAAAAATTTAGAAGTGAATACTGCTAATTCCGAATTTGGGGGAACGAATTACAACGATACATTCGTTTTTGCTGGGGTGAAAAAGGAACTTAGCATGATGGATAAGGTGTACAAATGGAATAATGAAGGCTATTTGAATGTGCTGTCGATTCCTTTGACAAACATCAATGCAAAAGATTCTATTGTGAGTTATTTTTCGGATGCGGTCAACACCAAAATGCACGATGCTACTCCGATTTTTACGGCTGATGGTAAAACCATGTATTTCACTAGAAATTTCACCAAAAAGAACGGGAAAAGAGATAAAAACAAAGCGAAAGTTTCGGTGCTTCAAATTTACAAAGCGGAAATGGTAGAGGGGAAATGGACCAACATTATTTCGTTACCCATCAACAATCCAGATTATTCGGTGGCGCATCCAGCATTAAGCCCTGATGGCAAAACATTGTATTTTGCATCCGATATGCCAGGAAGTTTAGGCTCTTTCGATATTTATTCGGTTGAGGTAAATGGCGGTAGTTTTGGAACTCCAAAAAATTTGGGTGACAAAATCAATACCAACCGTAGAGAACAATTTCCATTTGTTTCAAAAGATGGAAAATTATATTTCTCTTCCAACGGGCATGAAGGTTTTGGTTCGTTAGATGTTTTTGTTTCGGATATTAATGGTGGAAATTATACCAAACCCATTAACGTTGGACTTCCAATTAACACCGGAGTGGATGATTTCGCTTTTGCGATTGATTCAGACACCAAAGAAGGATATTTTTCTTCGAACAGAAAAGGCGGAAAAGGAAGTGATGATATTTATTCCATTCTCGAGACCAAACCGTTAATTGTGGAAGATTGTATGCAATATATTGCAGGAACAATCACGGATGTAGATACAAAACTTCCATTGGAAGGAGCGCAAGTGGCATTGTTTGATTTTATCAGTAAAAAAGACATTCAAAAAGTGGTGGTTGGTGCTGATGGAAAATTCAATTTCACGGTAGAATGTGAAAAAGGATATGTGGTGAAAGCCTCGAAAGATGGGTATACCGAAGACGAGCGAACTTTAACGCTTCAAAAAGACAGAAAGAAAATAAACGAAGCTTCTATGGAATTGAAGTCGTTGGCGAAAATCCAGGAAGAAGAAGCTATTGCGATAACAGAACAGAAAAAAGCCGAAAAAGCAGCGAAAGAGAAAGCGCTTGAAGAAGAAAAACTTGTTGCCGAACAAGAAAAGAAAGCCAAAGAAGCCAAGAAAAAAGAGAAAGTAAAAGAGATTTTGGCTAAAGAACAAGATGTAGTGGAGGAAAAAGATAAATTGGTAATTAAAACCGAACCAATCTATTTCGATTATGATTTATGGTACATCAGAAGAGATTCTAAACCAATTTTGGATAAAGTGATTGGCTTGATGAATAAGTATCCGGATATGATTGTGGAAATCGGTTCTCATACCGATATTCGTGGGGGCAAAACCTACAATAGGATCCTGTCGGAAAACAGAGCGCAATCGACCCGTGATTATTTCATTGACAAAGGAATTAGTGCCAATAGAATTAACGCCAAAGGATATGGTGAGAGTCAACCGGTGGTAAAATGTGCCAACGAAGAATCTTGTTCGGAAGAACAACATGAATTAAATCGTAGAAGTGAATTTGTAATTAAAGATTTATAATCGGCAATCACTATGGAAATATAAAAGAGGTCTAAATGAAAGGCCTCTTTTTTTATGGTTTTAATTCAAATTAAAATCCTTCTGCGATAATAGATAAAAGTTTGGTGTCTAGTATGGCTACCGATCGGCCATTGTTTTGGAGAATACCTTGTGTTTCAAAAAAACCAATCACACGAACTACAGTTTCTTCGGAGGTTTCCGAGTATTTTGCTATATCTGATTTCGTCATTAAAATATCCGATTTTTCTTCTTCGTCTTTATATTTTTCATGTAAGATTAATAAAATTAAAGCAATTTTCTCCTTAGCCGATTTGTGTGATAATGAGGATATTAAGTGTATCCAAACATTAAATTCAAAACTTAGAATTTTAACTAGATTAAAGGATAAAATGGGGGCTTTTCTGGAAATTTCAATGAATTTTTTTCCTTCGTAAATTTCAATTTCACTTTCTTCCAAAAAGACAGCTGTTACAGGATGTTTTTCATTGCTCAGTAAGGGGCGAAAGCCAAAAAATTCCCCTTGTGTGTAGATGTAAAAGATTCTTGTTTTACCATCTTGGTTGAGTTGTTCAATTTTTACTTTGCCCTTCGTGAGTCGGTATACAGCTTTGGGTTCACTACCTTCTTCATATAAAATATCGTTTTTAGAAAATGATTCCAAGCTTTTAATTTTTTCTAATTCTGACATGTATTGTGGTCTGACTTTGTCTAAAAGCTGGCTGCTCTTGAACGAGTATTTTGAAAGTATTGTGTTCATAAAATTACTTTTATTTATTCATTGACCGTCGTCAATGTTTGCAATATAAAGGTACTTTAACTTTGCAATATTAAAAAATGCAATTAGCAAATTTGCATCTACACAATTTGGTAAAGTCTGAAAAAGCGTTGAATAGTGTGTGATTGTATTTGAAACTAAATCCATTTTAAAATAATATGAAAAAAACTATCCTTTTATCATTCCTTCTTGCAATGACTTTTTGCCATAGTAAAGCACAAGATAAAACTATTTCAAAAAGTATTATTAGTACTTCTGCAGCCATTAAGAAATTTCATGAAAAAGCGGAGCTTGATGATATGCAAAAAGGAGAATTAGTAGAATTATATGTAGAAAGAATTAATGTTATAGCGCAAAAATTACCTTTTATAGCTTTGGCTAACAAAAGAGGGGTAAGTATGAGTGATATTGGAATTCCGGATAATTCGGATAATGCAAAATTATTAGAGAAGCAACACGAAACCATAAAAACGTTCGTTTCTGATACCGAAGCTTTTGAAAGAACAATAACGCCGTTTGCAGATAAACAAGAAATTATTGAAGCAATTTTGTTTTGCGAGATGGTTCTCAAAGAGCTTCGACTCATTCGTTCATAGTTAATTTAGTAGGTTTGTATGGTTGCACAATCACTGAGGTTGTGCTAAAAAAAGAGGTCTAAGATTAGACCTCTTTTTTGTTAATATTTATAGGCTTCTTTTTCAGCTTTTTTAATTTTGTCCCGTTGATCGTTAGCTTTTTCTCTTTTCTTTTTCATTTTTTCGTTCCATTTTTCAATGTCTTCTGGAGAAAGTTTTCCTTTTTTGTTTTGTTTGTCAAATTTAGCTTGCTCTTTCTCGATTTCTTTGTTTAAATCGGCTTCTTTTTCTTGAGCATTGGCTAATTTTTCCTTGGCTTTAGCGACCTTTTCTCTTTCTTTTTCTGCTTTTTTGCGTTCTTTTTCACTTTTTTCGCGTTCTTTCTCCATTTTTTTTCTTTCCGCTTCCATTTCTTTCAGCCTTTTTTCTTCTTCTTTTACGCGTTTCTCTTCTGCTTTTACTTTGTCTTTTTCAAGTTGCAGTGTTTTTGCTTTTTCTTTTTCGGCCAACTTTTCCGCATTTTTTGCTTCTACGGAAGCCAATTGAGCATTCTTCTCAGCTTCTTTCAAAGCTTGTAACTCAGTTGCTTTTACTTTTGCTATCGAATCTTGTCTTTTTAAAGCAATTTGTTTTTCGGGATCACTTATTACTTTTTCCTGGGCTTGTGCAGAAAGTCCAATTATTGTTATCATTCCTGCAAGAAGTAATCTTGATTTCATTTTTATTGTATTAAGTTTAATTAAATTTTAGTCTCTGACTTGAGTATATTTGTTTTTTAAATTTACAATTATTATTCCAAAATGAGAAGGATAGGGAAATATTTATCAATAATTTGCTTTTTTTATTTGTTTGAAAGCTGCAAAATTTCGGATGATAAGGAGGAAAATAAAAATTCAGAAGTGCAATCTGTTCAAAGCGAAACTGCCCTAGTAGATTATTCGGATGCTGATTTTTACTTACCAACCTCTACCACAGGAGATGTTGTAAAGCATAAGTATTATACTCTTTCCTATATTGAAACGTATGAACAAGCCGAATGGGTAGCCTATGAATTGAAAAAAGAGCAATTGAGTTATACCAACCACCGTCGTCCTTATTTTATCGAGGATCCTGAAGTGGAAAGTGGTTCTGCCAATTGGAAGAATTACATTCGTTCAGGATATGATAGAGGTCATTTGTGTCCAGCTGGAGATAGAAGATTTTCAAAAGAAGCTTTCAATGAAACATTTTATACGTCTAATATTGCTCCGCAGAAAAATGATTTTAATGCCGGTATTTGGAACCGATTGGAACAAAAAACACGATACTGGGCCAGAAAATATGATGGGTTGTATGTAGTTACTGGAGGCGTTTTGGGAGATGATTTAAAGGTGATTGGGAGAGAAGAAGTTGCCGTGCCAGACTATTTTTATAAAATTTTGATAGACAAATCAAGAGGCGAATATAAGGTCATTGCTTTTTTAATGCCACACAAAGAATCAGATAAAGCCTTAAATAGTTTTGTAGTTTCTGTAGATTCCATTGAGAAGATGACGGGAATCGATTTCTTTCCGAATTTACCAGATACTATAGAAAACCAATTAGAACGTAAAGCAGATTATAAAGGTTGGAGTTTTTAAAGGCGAGTTTCAAAGCATAAAATTGTAATTCAAGTTGTTTATCCTACAATTTGAATTTGGAATTTTGAATTTCCAATCCCATTACCACTCATTTACCTTATTGGCATCCATTTTTACAAAAATGAAAAGCAAAATGGTGAAGCCCCATAAACTCGATCCTCCATATGATAAAAAGGGAAGTGGTACTCCAATAGTGGGAAATATTCCAACCACCATAGCCACATTTACAAAAAAGTGGGTGAAGAGTACAGAAGCTACCCCATAACCATACACTCGGCTGAATTTGGTTTTCTGTCTTTCGGCTAAGTATAATATACGGAGTAATAAACCTGTAAAAAGTAAAATTAACACCGTAGAGCCAACAAAGCCCCATTCTTCACCAACGGTGGTGAAAATATAATCGGTATGTTGTTCGGGAACAAAGTTTCCTTTGGTTTGTGTGCCTTCCAGCCAGCCTTTTCCAAGCCATCCACCAGAACCAATGGCAATTTTCGATTGATTGGTATTGTAGCCAATTCCGGCCAAATCGACTTCTTTTCCCAGTAAAATATTAAATCGATCACGATGGTGTTGCTGAAAAACATTTTCAAAAACATAATCGACAGAAATCGTAAAACCTGCCATTAAAATAAAAACAATACTGCTGGCAATAATGTTTCGCTTTATTTTTCTTGAATTGAAATAATGTAAAAGAATAGAAAGGAACGATATTAAAACGACATACTGAGGTTTCAGTAATAAGGACATGATAAACAATACAACGGCTCCCAATGCGGTCCATAAGTACCAAGAAGGTAATCCTTCGCGATTTAATACAAAAATGAACATTAAAAAGATTAAGGCACTTCCGGCATCAGGTTGTAAAATGATTAAAAATACAGGAACAAAGATGATTAGTAAGCCTATAAGTTGGTGATTGAAATTCTTTAAATTAATTTGTGGATCACTTAAATATTTAGCCAAAGCTAAACTTACAGCTGCTTTTGCAAACTCGGAAGGTTGTAAGGTAAAAGTGCCTATGGCGTACCAACAGCGTTGGCCTGCAATGGTTTTTCCTAAAGGAAATAATCCAATTAATAACAGTAAGGCTAATCCATAAAAAACACTCGAAAAACGCTCGTAAAATTTAGAATCTATCGTCAGCACTACAATGATTAAAACAACGGTGAAGCCAATGAAAATAAGTTGTTTGCCATAGTTTTGACTGATGTCAAAAATATAGTTTGAATCAGGAGTAATATCGGCCGAATAAATATTCATCCACCCTAATACTACTAGTAGGGTATAAATCAGAATGGTTATCCAATCAATATTATTTGAAACACTTTGATTCTTCATTAGTTGGTGGCGTTAGCTTTCTTGATTGAATCTAATTTTTTTAAATTTTTTATTCGGAGAATCGAATCTTTTCTTAGTTTGATTTTATACATCGAATCAATATACTTTCTTGAAAACTTATTGTATTCGTGTTGTAAACTACGATTCATCATGTTCTCTTCTCTAAATTTGTTGGTGGTTTTACCTTTAATGTATTTTTCAATCATCAAAGAAGTGATTGGTCCTGCAATCGTAGCGCCATAACCTCCGTTTTCAACAAAAACGGCAATCGCAATTTTAGGATCGTCTTTTGGTGCAAAAGCCACAAAGATAGAGTGATCTTCTAATTGAACTTTTTTACCATTAATTCTGGCAAAGTTTTCGGCTGTTCCTGTTTTTCCACAAATTTCAATACCTTCGACACCGAGAAAATAAGCAGTTCCGGTTTTGAAAACTTCTGCCAAACCTTCAATAACAGGCTCGTAATGTTTTTTGTCGATGGTAGTGACGTGTTTGGTTCTAAATTTTGCATCAATAGGTTGTCCTTTGATTTTTTTGATAATATGAGGGGTGTAATAATACCCTCGGTTGGTAATGGTTGCCATCATGTTGGCCAATTGAATTGGAGTCATTAAAACTTCCCCTTGCCCAATCGAATTGGAAACAATTGCGGTAGCTCTCCAACCACCATTAGGGTAAATTTTTTCATAGGTTTTTGAAGTCGGAATATTTCCTCTTCGTCCTGTAGGCAAGTCATAACCCATAAACTGACCTAATCCAAAACTTTTTAAATGATTGCTCCAAGCATCCACTCCAATTGATGGAGTGCTAAAATGATTAATTGTGTTGAGGTACGTATTTCCAAAATAAGCATTACAGGATTTTGCAATTCCCATGTGTAATTTACGCATTCCACCACCACAGTGACAGCGCATAAAACGCCCACGCCCATAACTAAATCCACCGCGACATGCAAAAACAGTAGAAGTATCGATTACATTTTCTTGTAATCCTACCAATGCGGTTAAGATTTTAAACGGTGAACCTGGAGGATATTCGGCTAAAAGACTTCGGTCATATAGTGGTTTGGCTAACGAGTCATTGTATAGTTTTGTGTAATTTCTAGAGCGTTGACGGCCTACCAATATATTTGGATTATAAGAAGGAGCACTAATTAAAGCCAGAATTTCACCCGTTTTGGGTTCAATGGCAATAATCCCACCTCGTTTGTTTTTCATTAAGGCTTCTCCGTATTTTTGAAGTTCGGCATCAATGGTTAGTGTAATATCTTTTCCTTGAACGGCGATAGTATCGTATTTTCCTTCTTTGTAGGGCCCCATTTCTCTATTGAAACGGTCTCGCTGAATGTGTTTTACTCCTTTTTGACCTCTTAAAATTTCTTCATAGGTTTCTTCGACACCTTGTTTACCAAATAAGTCACCACTTTTATAATAGGGATTTTTATTGATAACGGCTTCATTTACCTGTGTGATAAATCCGAAAACATTTCCTCCGCAATCGATTTGATAATCTCTAAGAGAACGTTGCTGAATGTAAAAACCTTCAAATTTTCGCTCTTTTTCTTGGAAAGCGGCATATTCCATTTTGTTGAGTTGTCCTAAAAATACCGAAGGCAACAATGGGGAATAAACCACTGCTTTTTTTAGCTTTTTATGGAATTCTTCTTTGGTAATATTTAAAAGTTTGCAAAATTCAATCGTGTCTAAGTCTTTGATTTCACGGGGTACCACCATGATATCATACGAAGGTTGATTGGCAACCAGAAGTACTCCGTTTCTATCATAAATATAACCACGCTCCGGGTAGTCGTATTTAATTTTAATGGAAATGTTTTCCGATTTTAATTTTAACTCTTCATCAATGATTTGTAAATAAAAAAGCCTTGCTATGATTAGAATAGCAGAAACTATTATCATAACGGGTAGTAATAGCTTTCTCATTTTTTACTTGGCTTGAATAAATAGATGATTATAATACTGGATATTAACGTGAAAAGCGCCGATAAAATTGTTCTCCAAAGGGCTTCTAATAGGAAACTGAATTTAAAAAATTCTAATAAAAATAAAACCAAATGGTGGGTCAGAATCGAGATGAAAATAAAGGTAAAGCGCTCTGGCGAAAGTCTTTCGTTTATTTTTATCGTTTGATATTCGTAACTTAGTCCGAAAGCGAATTTGAAAAATGTAGGGCGTAAATTGGCTAAAATTAAACAGGCAGCAGCATGTACACCTCCAGAGTTTTCAAACATATCGATGGTTAATCCTAAGAAAAAACTGGCAATTAATAATCCGGCACGATTTGAATTTACTGGATATAATAAAATAAACAGGATGTACGGGTACGGATTGACAAATCCGAACAAATCGATGTTGTTAAAGATGACTACTTGAGCAGCTATCAATAACACAAACCTAACGATATTAAAAAGTACAGCGCTATTCATTTTTCTTAATGGTTTCTGCTTCCAGTTTGTTTATTTCGTCTATTTCTTTATTTGAAATGATGTACACGTGATTGAGGTTTGTCATGTCTGTAAATAAACGAACATCAAGTGTGTAATAGTTGGTTTCTGTGTCGATGTAAATTTTGTCAATTATTCCGACTGGAATATTTTCAGGGAAAATGGTAGAACGGCCACCCGTTACAATGGTGTCTCCTTTTTTAACCGAAGCCAATCTTGGAATTTCTCTCAACTGAACATAGCCAGCATTTTTAGCATTCCAAATCATAGAACCAAAATGATTGGTAC
>JAGORP010000020.1 GCA_018062725.1 Flavobacterium sp. | reverse complement strand
CCCCAATGGCATAAGTATAAGTCAAAATGTTTTCCAATCCATTTTGTAAAAAACTCCAATTTATAATTGAAACTACTAGAAAAAAGATTGAAAAGAGCCCTGCAGTATATTTATAGGCTATTTTTTTGAGTAAAGATTTAAAAAATAACAAATAATACGAAAATAACACTAGGATATAAAAATTATATACTCCGTAGTTTAACATCCCAGTCCATTGCGTAAAATTTGTACCAATAAAATCGAGTAACAAGGAAAAGCCAATTGAAAACAAAAAAAACCTAGCCCTGTTGCTGGGTAATTTATGCCAAAATAACAAACCTATAACACTTGATAATAAAGTTAAAAAAATGGTGTAAAATCTTAAATCTGCTAACATATTTTATTTATTCTCCATACTTCATTTTTGGTGGATTTCCCATTCCTCCAAAATTCATGGGCTGTATTGCTATAATATCTTTTGAAGATACATTACTTTCAGATTCTTCTGTTTTTAGTTTTCCAGTTGGCGTTAAAAACAAAGTGGTGTATCCTGCTTTTCCGTCTGGTTCATTCTCAGAATATTTACCAAAATAAAAACGGATTCCCTCAATATCATAACCTTTTGTAATTCCTTCATTTTTTACATAAGCAATGTAGTTTTCTAAAGTTTCTAAAGAATACCACAAAGCATTTGCATCTTCTTCCTTCGATAGCGCTTCATTACAAATACTAAAGTTGCTATTTAATTCTTTTGCCTTTTCTTGTGAAATAAGTTGAAAAGGGACACTTGTTAATTGTTCTTCTGAAGTTTTCATGATGATTTATTTGATTACAACAAATTTATTTCTATCCCATAACCTAAACAAGGGGAAATACCCCCTTTTTTGTTGCTCCTCTTTTAAAAGTAAATTCAGAAATCATTACAAAAGCCATCTAACTAGAGATGGCTTTTGTAAAAAGTATGGAAAGTACTACTTGTTTTTAAACTAAATTATTCTCCGTACTCAATCTTAGGTGGATTCCCCATTCCTCCAAAATTTAAAGGCGAAATTTCAACTGCATCAATATTTTCCTCTGTTCGATTGGTTTGTTTATTCGTTTTTTCACTTCTTAATTCCTGTTTATTACGCGCATTTTTTTTAGTTGGCGATAAAAAGATCGTGGTCATACCTGCTTTTTCTTGATAGTTCGGGATGTCATTAGGATACACGCCTAAATAAAATCGAATACCAGTTACTTCAATTCCTTTCTCTTTTCCTTCTTTTTTAACATAATGAAGATAATTTTCAAGCTCTTCAATAGAATACCAAATAGCATTAGCATCTTCTACATTAAGGTTTTGAGTAATCAAATTGGATCGTTCATTAATGTACTTTAAGTTCAGGTTTTTAGCTTTCTCTTGTGATATTAATTGCGTTGGTGGATTGTAAATAATTCCTGAACCACAAGAGCTTAGCAGTAACGTCGAAATAATTGCCGAGATAAAATAAGTTTTTTTCATAGTTTTTTTTGATTGTTTGTGCAAAAGTATTCGATGATTATTTTTCAAACAAGGGGAAATCTCCCCTTTTTTTACGCTTATTTTTTCCTGAATTAAAAACCTGAAAACACCTCTGAAAAAACAGGTAAAATACTCTTTTGTAGCCTGTTAAATAAAATCAATTTTACATCGTAGAATTTACATTTTACTACAGATAAAAAGCTAAACAATATTTTAAAAAAAGAAAGATGGCAAAAAAAGCAGTTATTATAGGGGTAAATGATTATGCGCCTATAGGTTCAGGAGGTCCAGATTTAAATGGATGTGTAAATGATGCAAGAGATATGGCAAATACGTTAGTGATTTGCGGTTTTCCGGCATTAAATATTAGAATTTTAACGAATCAAAATGCAACTAAAAGTAATATTCTTAATTATTTGACTTGGTTGGTTACGACAAGTAAAAAAGGAGATTCTTTAGTGTTTTATTATTCTGGTCATGGTACAAGAGTAGCCAATATTGGCACCGATTTTGAAATTGACGGCCTTGATGATGCTATTTGTCCACATGATTTTGCAACGGCTGGAGTAATAAGAGATGACGATTTTTCCGCCATTATTAAGAAGTTGCCAACGGGAGTCAATTTGGATGTCATTTTCGATTGTTGCCATTCAGGTACGGGAACTAGAAAACTAAGCTTGGTCGATTTTGATGGAAATCCAGTTAACGAGACAGCCCGGTTTATTCAGCCTGATTTAGAAAATGAATTCTATTTCAACCATGCTAGAGAATTAGCACCTACCAAAAAATCCAATTCAAAAACATCAAAAAGTGTTGTCACGGCAGGTACCATGAACCATGTGTTATTCGCAGCATGTAAAGATAGTCAAGTGGCAATGGAAGGAGATGTAGGCGGACTTACAAGAGGTTATTTTACGTACAATTTATGTAAAGCACTTAGAGCCACTAATGGAAGTATAAAAAGAAGTCTACTTGATACACAAATTGCCAATGCTTTATCTGCAATGGGAGCCGCTCAAACCAATCAAACAGAAGGTAAATCAACCGAATTAAACCAAAATATTTTTGCATAAAAGGCGAATTCCGAAAAGCCTAAAAAGAGTAGGAAAATTAAAAAACTATCAAAATGACAACTAAAAAAACAGATTTACCAATGTCGTCTGACGAGGTAAAAAAAGCAAAAGACATTAAGGCAAAAAAAGTAGCACTACTGGATGAGAATGGAAAATTGCAAATGGAAGCAATTGCTGTAGAAGCTCTAAAAGAAGGGAGTCGAGCTGCTTTGACCGAGCTGCCTCCATTTTGTCCCGAACATTTGGATCAAATTTATAATCCAAAAGTTGACAAAGAAGGTTCCAAAAAATCAAAATTTATTGATAGAGAAACCTTTATGAAACCAGAAGGAAGTAAAACAATCTTCGGTCCAGATCAACGAGTAGTGTATAATTCAACAGCTTACCCATGGGGATGTGTAGGGAGAGTTGAAACAGCTTTAGGATTTGGAAGTGGCGTAATGATCGGACCAAGACATCTACTTACCTGCTGCCATATCATCGATTTTAAATCGAATGGTACTATTGGAGCTTTAAAATTTTCACCAATGTATTACAATGGTCCTAATGCAACTTTCGGTTCTGCGAACGGAATTAAAACGTATTACAAATACAAAGTGCAAGGACCTTCTTTAGATGCTACTGAAAGCAAATATGATTACGCAGTAGTTGTTTTGGATAGAAATATTGGGACCACCACGGGGTGGATGGGAGCAAAAGCATATACAGATTCTTGGGATGGTTTGGCTTCTTGGACTCATGCCGGGTATCCAATGGATTTAACGGGGGCGCAAAGACCTATTTACCAAAATTCAATCGCCTTGGATGGTGATTTGCTATCTCCAGACACTCATGAAAGTATGGCGCATCAAGGAGATGTTTGGCCTGGACAAAGTGGTGGCCCATTTTGGGGATATTGGGCTGGAACACCTTATGTAGTAGCCGTTCAAAGTGGACAAACGCCCACCAGTAATTCAGCAAGTGGTGGCTCCGATTTGTTAGACTTAGTCAATAAAGCTAGAACAGAATTTCCTTAATTTTTTTGGACATGGAAAATGACAAAACTATTGAAGAAATTTTTGAAGATGTAAAAGACTCCAAAAAACTAAATTTTTTAATTGAAAAATTAAGTACACCAATAAAAAAAGACGGAACCATCTTACACTATCCAACCTTGTATTTTAAAAAATATTTAGAATGTAAAGCACAATACGAGAGTGACAATGAAAAATTCAATGAATTAAAAAAACAAGTGGAATTAGGCGATGCTAAAACAATTAGTGAGATGAGTATTTCAGGAAGTCTTTATCGAAAAAAAGTGCAATTCAGCCTTCAATTTTGGATTTCAAATGGTTTTAAAAATGAGATTGAAAAAATAATTCTTCAAAGTAATCAATTACAATAAAGGTGTAGTCCGAAAAACCTTAAAAGAGTAGGAAATAAACAATTAAAAACTATAATTATGCCAAATGATGTAATCCCAAAAGACCTTATGAATAACGTCATGGGAAAAATTTACGATGTTATTGTTAATGGCGATGGAACCGTTGTTCCAAAATCACAAGACAATTTTTTTGCATGGTCAACACCAGGTGTTCCTTTTGAAGAGTCAGATTTCGACTTTCTAACTCAAGGATTAACGGGTGTTTACAAACCTAAAATGGTAAAAAATGCCGATGGAACTGAAACTACAGAAGTACTTACAGACGAACAAAGAGAAAATGCAATAGCTACAGATACAAATCAAATGTATCAAATTGCTGAAAGTTTTGCTCGCTACGTTGATGTTATTCCAGATGCGTCCGGAATTGATGACACGAATGTACGTATGAATGTAAAAAATGATGAAGGAACTTTGTCAGATGTTTATGAAGAGACGTTGCAATTTAGTCAAGTAGCAAACACCGAATTGTCTGCTGCTGATAAAAAGAAAATTGAAAAGTACAGAGAACTACTGCAAGTGGAAAGAGAGAGAGAAAATCTTGTTACTGGGGAAATGGAAAAAGTTTTAGAAGATACTCCTTTGGTAAAAGCGTATATCTCTAAAATGCAAGCGTATGAGGATGCTTGTTTGCAATATAATGCAGCACGTATTGATGCTTTAGCGGCTACAAATTCTAGAGCAGTTCATAATTTTGCGATCAATGCTCCAATCTTAAGAAACAAAGTGAAATTTGCTTATAACGATTGGATCACTAATGGATACAAAAAAGAATATGAAGGTATCGCAGCCAGAATTGACCAAATGACTTCAAGAGATTTATCATTGCTAAAAGCACAATATGTTGAAGCTTTGAATAAATCCAAATTAGCGGGAATTGTAAGTGGTGCTGATTTTTACTACACGTCATTAGCGCCTTCTAATTTTGCAAAATCTAAAGGATGGACACGATTCAGTTTTTCTCAGTACGATCAATCGTACTACTCGAAGGAAAATAAAAACAAATGGAACGCTGCCGGTGGACTAAGCTTAGGTTTGTTTACAATTGGTGGACAAGCGGGTGGCGAAAGAAGAGAGTTAAATACCAAACTGGATACTTCTTCTTTTTCATTCACCTTTGAAATTTGTCAAGTGCCAATCATCAGACCTTGGTTGAAACTTAACTTTTTAACTTCAAAAACATGGCGTTTTGCTGCCGATAATGTTGATTTGAAAGGAAAATACCTTTCAGATGGTAAAAAACCACCTCATGTTGATTCTATGATGCCAGCAATCCCAACTTCTATGCTTTTCATTAGAAATCTTCGTCTAAACTTTGCTAATTCAAGTGATATAGGCAAAGAAATTGATAGCAAAATAAGTGGTGGAGGAATGGTTGGTTATGGTCCTTTCTTTATTGGAGGAAGTTATGGTCACGAGTCTCAAGAAAGAAAAAGAGATTATCATAGAGATGCTCAAGGTATTTCTGTCGATGGACTTCAATGTATCGGTTTTAAATGTCACTTATTACCGAAAGCACCAAATCCAGATCCAAGTATTAAAAAATGGGTTTAGTATAAAATTGAAAGGCAGAATGTGCTGTTCTGCCTTTTTTAAATCTCTTAGATATGAATGCATCCTTTTCCATTTTGCAAAAACTTAAAAATCAGTTTTTACAAACAATAACCAACAAAAATGACTACCATTTTTCTTTTGCTCCTTTTTCATTTAGTATCACCAATGAAGATTTCTTTTTTCTCAAAAACAATGCTACCTCCGGAACTGAAGCTAGAAAATACATCAAAGAATTATCAGAATTCTCCATCATTGCAAATTCCATTTCAAAAAAACCGAATCTATGGGCTATCGACAGTACTAATTTATTGTATGATTTATATGAAAACACATTAAATAATGCAAAATTAATTGATCCAAATTCATTAAGTGCAGACGAAACAATAAAATTAGATAAAGCCAAAAAAGTCTTATATAAAACAAATGGGAATGATTCGGCAAAACTTGTTAAATACAAATTCTACGAATCTAAATTAAGTGAAATCGAGTTAAAAATAATCAATCACGAAGGCGCAAAAACAACGATAGATATCAATGATACAGTAGCGCTACAAAAGTGGGAATTAGATAAAAATACGTTTTCTAAACAAAAATCAGATTTGCTAATTGAATGGAATGTCAAAGGATATAAATCGGCTATTGAAAGTGCCAAAAGCACATTTGAACAAATTATGTTTGCCAAAATGAACTTTATTCAAAAATGGCAAGATGCCAAATCAAACCAGCTTTCTTCCAATACTTTAACAGATGAGTATGGTTTAGATTTTAAAGTAACCTCTTGCTTGCCCAATTCAATTTGTGATTACGAATCTTCTATATGGAGAAAAATTAGCATCGAAAAAAATGAAATTAATTCGTTATCTACAGAATTTGAAGCCAACGTTTCACAAGACATCATCAAAGAATTTGGGAATGTTGAGATTAAATTAGACAAAATCGAATTTGAATATTGCTTTGTAGATATCATTCGACCTTGGTTTGATGAAGGTTTATTAAACAACCAAAACTGGAAATACAATGATGACGCAGAACTTCTTTCGGATGGAACAGAAAACTTAATTGGCAATATACCTTCTTATCCGTCAAAAATAGTTTTAGTTAAAAATGTAGACTTAAAATTTACGCCAAACGAGCAAGTCAACGAAGCGATTAAAGACCGATTAATCAAAGGGGAAAAACTGTTTTTTGGATCTATGTTACTTAAAAATATTCCGGTGAATTTGGACAAGCAAAATGTTAATTCTTATAAAATTCACAATATCTCAAATACCGAATTAACTATTTTGAATCAAAATTCTGCTGCTAATCCAAGTAAGGTTAATAAAATGCAACTCATTCAAAATCTTCAAAAACAAGACCAAACGGTTTTAAAACAAAAAATGGTCAACCAAAAAAGCAATTTCCAATTAAAAACAGAAATGTCTTCCGTTCGATTAGCAACCATTAAACCGAAAGTTGTAGCCCCAGTTACGGTTACTCCTGTACGAGTATTTAATCCGGTAATTCTGCATTCAACAGTGCTAATTAAGCCAATAGTGGTTACGCAACCTGCAACCACCGTGCCAACGGTTTTTAAAATTGAAGGAACCATCAGTGATGAAATGAATGTAAAATTATCTGGTGTTGAAATGCAAATTATAGATGCAAAAGGAACTATTCAAAGTGTTTTGACTAACGAAAATGGAACCTATATAATTGATAATATTCCTTCGGGAACGTATACCATTAAAACCAAAAAGGCAGAATACATTAATGTCGAAAAAACAATTTCATTAAACTCAAATGCTGTTGTCGATTTGGTGTTAAACAAAAAGCCGGTTCCAACGGAAACCTTTCAAGTACTTGGCGTTATTTGTAAGAGAATGCCACTATTGCCTAACCCAAGAACGGACATAAATTACTTGTAAAATGTTAGTCAGTACTGAAACAAGATGGATTTTGAATTCCGATCAATTCAAAATCATACAAGATTGGTTTGCTATTCAAAATTTAGCTTTTGAGCAGGAAAACTATTTTCCAAGACAGGATTACTATTTGATAACGAATTCTGAAAGATTAGGAATTAAATTAAGAGAACCAAAAAGAAACGAAAAAGGAGAGCAAGAATCAAAACTTGAAATAAAAGTACTTTCAACTGATTTAGGGCCTCAAAAATTTAATAATGGGAATAACGGTAATGTAAATTCGTGGTTAAAATACAGTTTTGAAACCATTCCGAATGAAGCAGAAACAGGATCTATTATCAAATCATTTGTCGGAAATGAAACCGATCGAAATTGGTTGAAAATTGAAAAAGACCGATTGTTAATTAAGTTTGATACGCTTGAAAATCAACTCGTTGATGGCAAAAAAATTATTGATGAAGGTGCTGGAATTGAACTAACCAAATTCAAATTAAAGCAAAATATTTATTATTCTTTAGGTGTTGAAGCTTTCTCCATGACAAAAAAGGAACTCATTAATTTTAATCAAACCATAGATTTTTTATTCCATCAAATAAAGATTTCTGGTTTACATCATTTGGAGTCGCTTTCTTATCCGCAAATAATTAAAAAAGATTCGCTATGAGAACTATCAAATATAATAACAAAGCAAGCGAAGTAATTACCCTTTGTGAATTACTTAATGCAATAGGATATCAGCTTGTCGTTTCCGATTCGTTTACGCTAGCGGTAGATGCTGCTGTGAAAGATTTTCAGCAAAAAAATAATCTAGTAGTTGATGGTATTGTTGGCATGAAAACCTGGTCTAAACTTTTTGAACAACAAAGTCAATTGGTTTCATACAATAATAAATTCCTTTCCGAACAAGATCTTATCGATTTTGCCAATGTATACAACATTGAATTAGCTGCAATTAAAGCCGTTAATGAAGTGGAAAGCGGGGGTAAAGGTTTTTTACTTTCAGGAAAACCAAAGATTCTTTTTGAAGGACATGTTTTTTGGAGCGAATTAGAATCCAGAGGAATTAATCCAAATAATTATGTGAAAGACAATCAAGATATACTGTATTTTAAATGGACTAAAAATTATTATCTAGGAGGAGAAGCAGAATACAACCGACTCAACAAAGCGATGCAAATTCATCAAGAAGCCGCGCTTTCTTCCGCTTCATGGGGTTGTTTCCAAATAATGGGTTTTCATGCTAGGTCTTTGGGGTATAATTCGGTCAAAGAATTTGTAGACAAAATGTATATTTCAGAAAGAGAACATTTGTTTGCCTTGGGGAAATTTTTAGAAAACCATCATGCCAATTTGATTCAATTACTAAAAGATAAAAATTGGGACCGATTTGCCTTCTATTATAACGGGCCAAGCTATGCGCAAAATAAGTATGATGAAAAACTTCAAAAGGCTTATGTCAAATATTCCAGTTAAAGTATAAAACGAGCAATAAGATTGAAGCAATCACAAAAAAGAAGTATAAAAAAAGGCCCGCTAAATTAGTGAGCCTTCTTTTTTATTATTTGGACTTCGATTAAAAAAGAAGTCTGATTTCTCTTGTTGTTCCATTAATAGTTAATAGCGCAATATTGTCACAGTCTCCGTTTCCGAAATCGATGATAGCAACATCACTATTTCTGTGTAATTCTACTACTCCTTCAGAAGTATATCGACAAGCGAAAGCTCTTCTAATTGGTGTTGTAATCTCAGAAGAATCAACAGAACCATCAGGGAAAATAGTTGTAGAACTTCCAGTTATAACATGAACGTCATCAGAAAAATTCCAAGTGTCATGTCCTTCTGCAAATTCTCTCACACGAACTCCTTGGCGATCATACTCACTTCCATTTGCAAAAGTAATATGCATGTCAATTTCGAATCTAGTTTCTGGATTTCCATTAGCATTTTCACTTACTCGTGTCATTGTTTTGTCTCCTACTATTAGATCATCGTTGTGGTAGAAATTATCAAATGAATACGAAATAGTAGTGTTTAATGTGTCAAAATCAGTATCAAAATGCATAATGATTTTTCCTCTGAAAACAGTTCCGTTTGCCATTTCACATCCGGTAACTCCAAAATCAACAGTTCTTGTCCATGAAGTAAAAGTACGATCTACAGTTACAACAGCACATGGAGGTAAAAGAGAAGCAGGAGCGGCTTGTCTTTTAGCTTCAGCTTCCTGAGTAAGATATTGATTTTCCACCAAAATACTAATATCATCAATAGCAGCATCAATTCTAGCCTCTGCAATCATGTCGGCAGAAGACAACGGCTGGCTTGTGTTTTCATCTTTTGTACAGCTTGTAAAAGTAACAGTAGCTACTGTGAAAAGCATCAAAATTTTATTTCTCATAATCATTGTTTTAAAAGTTTGAGGATAAGGCAAATATATAGCAAAAGGTTTAGGAAAAAAATATAAAAGCAATTTTTTTTTTGACCTTTTAAAAGTAAGACTAAAAGAAAATAAATAGGTTTAATTCGATTTGAAATTTTAACATTTTTTGGTTTCCGGTTAATTATTATATCTTTGGAATTCTAATGGATATTACTTCGCAAATAAAAACACCGATACTTCATGAGATGGAACTTTTCGAAAAAAAGTTTCAAAACTCGATGTCTTCTAAAGTGGCGCTGTTAAATCGAATCACTTATTATATTGTAAATCGAAAAGGAAAACAAATGCGACCGATGTTTGTTTTCTTAACGGCTAAAATGATTTCTGGTGGCGAAGTATTAGAAAGAACCTATCGTGGAGCTTTGGTTATCGAGTTAATTCATACTGCCACTTTGGTGCACGATGATGTGGTGGATGATAGTAATCGTCGTCGCGGATTTTTCTCTATTAATGCCCTGTGGAAAAATAAAATTGCGGTTTTAGTGGGTGATTTTTTGCTTTCAAAAGGATTGTTACTTTCGATTGATAATGGTGATTTCGATTTATTGAAAATTATTTCGGTGGCCGTTCGGGAAATGAGTGAAGGGGAGTTGCTTCAAATTGAAAAAGCCCGCCGACTAGACATTACCGAAGACATTTATTATGAAATCATCCGCCAAAAAACAGCGACTTTAATTGCCGCTTGTTGTGCCTTAGGAGCTTGTTCTGTGAAACCGGAAGATGATACACTGGTGGAGAAAATGCGAAAATTTGGTGAACTTATCGGAATGGCTTTTCAAATTAAAGACGATTTATTCGATTATACCGAAGAAGCTATCGGGAAACCTACCGGAATAGATATTAAGGAACAGAAAATGACTTTACCACTTATTCATGTTTTAAATAATTGTTCGGAAAAAGAAAAAAACTGGGTAATCAATTCAGTAAAAAATCATAATAAAGATAAAAAACGGGTAAAAGAAGTCATCGCCTTTGTAAAAAATAATGGTGGTTTGACCTACGCCGAGCAAAAAATGATTCAATTTCAGCAAGAAGCACTATCTCTAATCGCTTCTTTTCCAAATTCTACTTATAAAGAATCCTTGATTTTAATGGTCAATTATGTGATCGAAAGAAAAAAATAATTTTTTTTCAACCTCATGCAACCATTTTTAATAGTATCGCGTCTATGTTATTAGAAGAGCGTTACAAAATAAAATTCCAACCCTCTTCCTATGTTTAAAAATATGAAGGTAATTAATTTACATCAAGAGGAAAACGCATTAATCGAATTGGCTGTCCAAAATAATAGACAAGCACAACAAAAGATATATGCTACATTTTCTTCCAAAATGTTGAGCGTTTGTAGGCAGTATGTAAAAGATGTGCATCTAGCTGAAGATGTTATGATCACAGCCTTTATGAAAGTATTCGTTCATTTGAAAAATTTTGAAAACAAAGGAAGTTTTGAAGGCTGGATTCGAAGAATAATGATTAACGAATGTATTTCCTATCTGCGAGTGCAAAAGCAAGTAAAATTCATTGACGATGAGAATTATTTCGAAGAAACAACCAATAATATTGAAAGTCAATTGTCGGTAGAAGACATACAGTTTTTAATAGATCAATTACCTGACGGTTACAAAATGGTCTTTAATTTATATGTAGTGGAAGGATATAAGCACCACGAAATTGCTAAAATGCTACAGATTAATGAAGGAACTTCAAAATCGCAATTGTCACACGCTAGAAAAATGTTGGCCAACCAAATCAACCAATTAAAAAATTACAGCAATGGAACCGAATAAAGTAGAAAATCAAATACGAGAAAAGCTGAATGCTAGAGAAATTAAGCCTTATGTTCACGCTTGGGATCGGTTAGACGCCATGCTTTCGGTGCAAGAAGAAAGTGCAACAAAAAACCGTTTCCCTTGGCTGAAAATGGCCGCTGGATTTATCTTGTTTTTAGGTGTTGGTTATGTTTTTCTTACGCAAAATGAAAGTCAAAACCAACAATTTAAAAGTAATGAAAAAGTTGTGGAAAGCTCAAATGAAGAGACGAAACTAAATACTAATAAGACCGATTTGGTTCAAAATGAGATATTTTCAAATGCTGAAATAAAAGAAGCAAAGAGTGTTGCCGAAAAAACAAAAACGACACTAAAAACGACCGTCAATCAAGAGCTGCTTGTGCAATCTTCCGAAACCAAAAACCAAGAGTATAACAGTAATATTGCTCAGGTTAAAAAAGAAAAAACAGAAGAGATGCCTATTGCTGTACTAAGAAATGAAGCGCCGTTATCTATTGAAAACAAAGAAGCTGTCGCAGAAAATAAAACCCATTCAAAACCGAAATTAAAAGTAGACGCGAATGCGTTATTAAATCAAGTAGAAGGAGAAGTAACCCTAACTTTTCGTCAAAAAGTAATGAAATCAATGTTGAAAAACTATAAGGATGCCAAAGAATCCTTTGCCAGTAGAAATTTAGAAGAATCATCAAATAATCAATAAATCATCATCAAAAAAGGAACAGTATGAAAAATGTAGTAATTTATTTAGGAATTTTAGTTTTAGCGACATTTAGTAAAACGTACGGACAAGAAACTTTTGAACAGAAGGCCAAAAAAATAGCCTATCAGATTGAAAAAATCACCAAAGAAGAAAAAGCATTCTTGAAAAGTCAAATTGAACTCGTGAATAACGAACTTGAAAAAGGTTTAATCGACAGAAATCAAGCCGATGAAAAAAAACTAAAATTAGCAGAAGAAACAGCTTCAAAAATTGAAACAAGAGTAGCAATTGAAGAGCAAAAATTAACCGTATTGGTTAAAGAAAAAGTGGAAGGTAGAATTGCCACCTTAGATACCGCAAAACGCTATGGTAAAATGTATGGAAAAGGAATTAAAGTCCGAGTTGGAGGGTTAGGAGATACCACAAAAGTATCCGAAAAAAGAACGACTTCTCAATTGGTTTTTGCAGCTGGTGTCAACAATTTGGTAACCAATAAAGCGGTAGCACATTCTGATTTTAGATACTGGGGTTCACATTTCTACGAGTTGGGATGGAGTTTTAATACTCGAATTTTAAAAAACAACAATTTATTACATTTTAAATACGGAGGATCTGTTCAATACAATAATTTACGCCCTACCGATAATCGTTATTTCGTAGAGAATGGAAAGCAAACCAACTTACAAACATCCGCAATTGTCTTAGAAGATTCCAGATTACGCAATGTGAATTTAGTAGTGCCTTTGTATTTAGAGTTTGATTTTTCTGGTAAAAAAGACTACCAAGGGAAGCCGTTTTTTGAAACACATAAAAGTTTCCGATTTGGTTTGGGAGGTTTTGCAGGGGCCAATGTGAAAACAAAACAAATCTTAAAGTACGAAGATATTTACGGGAATGATGTAACAAGCAAGTCAAAAGGAAGTTTTAATACCAATGATTTTGTATATGGTTTAGGAGCTTACATAGGTTATCAAGAAGCCAGTTTATATGTGAAATACGATTTAAATCCATTGTTTAAAAACAATACAGTAGATCAAAATAATATTTCAATGGGAGTGCGTTTCGATTTTAATTAATTTTTTTGGCATAGTTATTGAAAAGGTGTTTCTAGTCGGAAACACTTTTTTTTATGAAAAATAACAAAAGCTTAAGGTTATATTTTGAAAATTTAAAATGTAATGACTACTTTTACTATTAATAAAAAACAAACCTCAATGAAAATCAAATCTATTTTAGTTGCATTATTTGCTTTTACAACTGCCATAGCTCAAAACCAACAAGGGATTACGGGTGATAATTGGTTTAATGGTTGGACAAATTTCAAACCTAAAGCAGTAGAATACAATCAACCTACTAACATTCTTTCGGGAGTAATTGCCGAAAACACTACACTTTCTAAAAGAAACGTATACGTATTAATGGGTACCGTTTATGTGTCAAATAACGCGACCTTAACGATCGAACCAGGGACCGTAATTCGAGGTGATTATGATACAGGAGGAACTTTGGTGATCACCAGAGGTTCTAAATTAATAGCTGAAGGAAAAGAATCTGATCCTATTGTGTTTACCTCAAGTAAGTCTACTGCTGATAGAAAAGCAGGTGACTGGGGCGGTGTTATTTTATATGGTGACGGACCTTTGAACAGACACGGCGGTGTAATTTCTTCTATTTATGATCCAAATCCATTATACAATAATTTTGGAGGAACCAATGAAAAAGGTAGTTCGGGCGTTTTAAAATATGTAAGAATTGAATTTGCTGGAAAAAAAATCGATGCAAAAACAATGCTTAACGGTTTAACACTAGGAGCTGTTGGAAGCGGAACCATCGTTGATCATGTTCAAGTTAGTTTTGCCAAAGATGATGCCGTTGAAGTAATTGGGGGTGTTGTAGATATTAATAATTTTATTTCTTTTAACAATGCCGATGACGATTTTGATTTCTCTATGGGAATTCAATGTACAGTAAATAATAGTATTGTTATTCGTAGTCCATTTATTTCCGATAATACACGTTCTAGATGTATGGAAATCGATTCTTACGATAAAATAGAAAACTTTGATGCTACTAAGAAAAAAAGTGTTATTAAACTAAATAACGTTACGATGGTTAGTAACGAAGTGAACAATCAAGGTTTGGTTAAAGAAGCAATTTCATTAAAATCAGATTCTTTCCTTGAAATGAAAGATTGTGTGGTTGCAGGATTTGCTAGTTTTATTGCATTAGACGACAAATATTTGGCCGACAATAATTTTAAACAAATTAAAATTTCAAATACAACAGTAGATAGTTGTACCGCAGTGTTTACAAATGAGATTTTATCTCCGGTAGAATCGGTTAATAACTGGTTTACAGCTAATAATAAAACATTGTATGTAACGTCAAAGGGTATCATGAATTTGTTCAAAAATAACGATATCAAAAAGAAACCGGATTTCCGTTTAAATTAAGTCAATTTAAAATATAGAAAAACGCTTTCCCATGGGAAAGCGTTTTTTCGTTTTAGGTAATCCCAACTAACTTTGTATCTTTGAACTTTAACTGCATAATGATATCTAAAAGTACCATAGAAACTGTTTTTGAAACTGCCCGAGTAGAGGAGGTTATTGGTGATTTTGTAAATTTAAAGCGGGCTGGAAGTAATCTGAAAGGGTTGAGTCCGTTTTCTGAAGAAAAATCACCGTCTTTTATGGTGTCGCCAGTCAAACAAATCTGGAAAGATTTTAGTTCAGGAAAAGGCGGTAATGCGGTGACTTTTTTAATGGAACATGAACATTTTTCGTATCCGGAAGCGATTAGATATTTAGCCAAAAAGTACAATATCGAAATTGAAGAAACCGAGCAATCGGCAGAAGATATCGTCGAAGCCAATGAAAAGGAAAGCATGTATCTGGTTTCTGAATTTGCTCAAAAGTACTTTCAAAATGCAATGCTCAATACCGATGAAGGGCAAGCAATTGGCTTGTCATACTTCAAAGAAAGAGGGTTCTCTCAAGAGACGATCAAAAAATTCGGACTAGGATTTTCACCCGAAAATTGGGATGCTTTGACCAAAGAAGCCCTTGGACAAGGGTATAAATTAGAATTTCTGGAGAAAACGGGGTTAACAATTCCTCGGGAAGATGGCCGTCATTTTGATCGATTTAAAGGCCGTGTGATGTTTCCAATTCAAAGCATGTCGGGACGTGTTTTGGGTTTTGGTGGACGTATTTTAGCCAACGATAAAAAAGTGGCCAAATATGTCAATTCGCCTGAAAGTGAGATTTACCACAAGTCAAAAGTTTTGTACGGAATTTTTCACGCCAAACAAGCCATCGCCAAGCAAGATAATTGTTATTTGTGCGAAGGGTATACCGATGTGATTCAAATGCATCAAGCGGGAATAGAAAATGTAGTATCGTCTTCTGGAACCGCTTTAACTCCTGATCAAATTCGATTAATTAACCGACTTACCAAAAATATTACTGTCCTTTTTGATGGTGATGCCGCTGGACTTCGTGCGTCGATACGAGGAATCGATTTAATTCTCGAAGAAGGCATGAATGTGAAAGTATGTACCTTTCCTGATGGTGAGGATCCGGATAGTTTTGCTCGAAAAACACCGCATGACGAATTATTGCGTTATTTTGATGAAAATGCAATGGATTTTATTCAATTCAAAGCATCATTGTTGATGAAAGATGCGAAAAATGATCCTATCAAAAAAGCCGAATTGATTCGCGATATGGTCATGAGTATTTCTAAAATTCCGGATAGAATCAAGCGTGAAATTTACATCCAGGAATGTGCTCGAATTATGGATATTTCGGAAGAAGTATTGTTTAATACCTTGGCGCAATTGGTTCAAAAAGACATTACAGAAGCGGGAAAAAAACTTAAACAGGAAAATAAAGCTTTCGAAGTTTATAAAAATGAAGTGGCGTCGGTAAAAGCTACTGTCGATGTTCAATATGAATTAGAAAGAAAAATTATTGAAATTCTTCTATTATATGGTAATGTTGAAGAAGAATTTGAAGATGTTTTATACAAAGCCAATGAAGAAGGGGAATTACAAGAGGTGAAAGAGATGAGTCACCATAAGGTTTTTCAACGCATTTATTTGAGTCTTCAGGAAGATGAGGTCGAATTAGCCAACCCTATTTTTAAAGCTATTTACAATGATTTGATAGCTTATTTTAATCAAAATGAAAAATTCGAAATAGAACATTATTTAATGCAGCTTTCGCCCGAATTATCGCAAGAAGTAACTACTATTTTAATGAATGAAGAGCAGGTATCCCTACACAATTGGGAAGCCAAACAAATTTATGTAAAGCAAAAAAATACAACCATCAGTCAGTATGTTTCCGAAACCATATTAAGCTTACGATGGTATTTGGTCAACAAAATTATTGAAGACATTAAAAAATCCATCACAAACGAGGAACAAACAGATAATTCTGAAAACCTTTCGATGGTAATGGATTATTCTAAATTAATTAGTAATTTTTCGAGTAAATTAGGTCGTGTGATGTCTCGTTATTAGACGATTTCTAGTGTTTTTGCCTTATTGACCAAATCTACTAAATTGGTGACGTTTAATTTGGCTAATAATCGTAATTTATACGTACTAATGGTTTTTTCATTTAAATGCAGGGCTTCGGCGACTTCCTTGTTTTTTTTACCATTCGATAAATAGCGTAAAACTTCCACTTCTCGACTGGATAATTTTCGGTACAAGCGTTCTGATTTTGATTGTTTTGAAATTAAAGCCATATTTCGTTTTACAGCTTCGCTAAAAATAACAGCCCCTCGATTTACTTTTATAATGGTCGAAGCCAAGGTTTCTAATTTTTCCGATTTTTCAACAAATGAAGATACGCCTGCTTTTATGGCATTCGGAGCATAGACTTGCTCGTTAAGATTGGAAAACAATACAATTTTTAGTTTTGGATAATCGCGTAAAAGTGTTTTGATTAAATTTATACTTGACAATCCATTGAGTTCTAAATCGATTACTAAAACATCAATTTCTTTGCGTTTTAGCATTTCCTCTACCATTTCGAAATTATCTACAATTCCTACAAGAGAAATATCTGAATGTTCCTTGAAGTAGGAACGTATGCCATAATGCACCACCGGATGATTATCCGCAAGACCTATCTTTACCATAACCCAATGATTTAATGTTTGTATCAGTAAATTTACAAAAATAAATATTCAAACCGTTGAAAATCAAGTAATATTTTACTTATAAATTTCGGGAATCTCACAAACCGGAATTAGGTTCATTTTGTGTTGATTTATGGTGTTCAGTCGATAGTAAATGTCAAAAACTATTTTTTCTCTTCCCGTGAAATTTTCAGACGTTCTTCCTTTTTCTAGTTGGGCCATTGCCCACTCCAATTCTTCGTAACTGGCTCCTAATTGATCTTCGTCGCTTCGGTCATCTCCAAATAAACCATCGGTTGGTTTTGCTACCAAAATCGATTCTGGGACGTTTAAATATTTCGCCAAAGCACGAACGTCACTTTTTAACAAATCGGCAATCGGACTTAAGTCAACACCGCCATCGCCATACTTGGTAAAAAAGCCCACTCCAAAATCTTCTACTTTATTGCCTGTACCTGCTACCAATAGGCCGTGAATTCCTGCCAAATAATACAAAGCGGTCATACGCAAACGAGCACGCGTATTGGCTAAGGATAAATTAAGTTTGGCCTCATTTTCGGAAGTAGGCGCTTCGGTTTTAAAACTTTCAAAAATAGGGGTTAAGTCAATACGAGTGTCACTCACATTCGGGAAACGCTGTTTTAATTGCGCAATATGCTCCTGTGCTCGGTTAACATGGCTCGGTGCTTGATGAATAGGCATTTCTACACATAAGGTTTGTAATCCGGTTTGTGCACATAAAGTAGAGGTTACCGCCGAATCAATTCCGCCAGAAATTCCTACTACAAATCCATTTACTTTAGCTTTTTCCGCATATTTTTTCAACCAGTTTACAATATGTTCATTAACTTTTTCGGAATTAATTGTGCTAATTTTTTGCATAGTGACCTTGTGTTATAAAAACGAATGTATATTTGCAAAAATAATAATTTTAAGCCGAAGTCGTTTCCGTAATAATTAGTATTTAATTTTAAGTAAATGAAGAAATTTTTAGTCCTTGCTATAGTAGTTACCCTATTTTCTTGCAATAAAAATAATAAAGTCATAGATGCTGCCGAAGAAATTCCGGTTACGGTTGAAGTAGAGCGTTATGATAAAGCTTTTTTTGAATCGAAACCAGCCGATTTGCCCAAGCTGAAAGAAAAATACCCGTACTTTTTTCCACCTACTGTTTCCGATACAGTTTTGGTTGAAAAAATGACCAATCCGCTTTGGAGACAACTATATCAGGAAGTAGAAAAACGATACGATAATTTCGATCTCGAAAAAGAAGGAATTGAAAATATCTTTAAATACATTAAATACTATTATCCGAAGACAAAAACGCCAAAAGTGGTAACGGTAATTCAGGATATGGATGCCGATTATAAAACGATTTATTCGGAGGAAATGAATATGTTAATTATTTCCTTGGAATTGTATTTGGGAAAAACACACAAGTTTTATGAATATCCTGAATACATGAAAAATACATTCGAACCCGCCCAAATGATGCCAGACGTGGTCGAAAGTTTTGCTTTTAATAAAGTTAAACCTCCTATGGATCGAGAGTTTTTGTCACAAATGATTTATGCAGGTAAAAAGCTTTATCTGAAAGATGCTTTATTGCCTAAAGCTTCTGATGAAGATAAAATTTGTTATTCAACCGAACAATTAAAATGGTGTAAAGAAAACGATGTCGATGTGTGGCGTTATTTTGTAGAAGAAAAGGTCTTGTACAGCACCGATCCAAAACTAGTGCAACGTTTTATCGCACCAGCACCTTTTTCTAAATTCGGAAGAGATAACGACAACACGACACCGCCTCGAATCGCTACTTGGATCGGATGGCAAATTGTGCGCGAATTCATGGAAAACAATGATGTTCCTATGCAAAAAATGCTCATCATGGACGCTAAAGAAATTTTCCAAAAATCAAAATACAAACCTACAAAAGACTAGTATTCAGTAAAGGAATTCTGTATTTGTATGTAAATGATAAAAAAGTTTAAATGTAGATTAAAGATTGGTTTTTGACTAATTCAAAAATCTAAAAATCTAAAAATCTAAAAATCTAAAAATCTAAAATGGCAATAGTTAAAACCTCCGATATCAATTTTAAAATTTCATTAGACGATAATCACGTTCCTGAAAAATTGCACTGGACGGCACAAGACGGTAACGTAAATAACGAAGAAGCCAAAGCAATCATGTTGAATATTTGGGATAGTAAGGCCAAAGAAACGATGCGAATTGACTTGTGGACTAAAGACATGCCGGTAGATGAAATGAAAGTGTTTTTTCATCAAACTTTAGTGGCAATGGCCGATACTTTTGAACGCGCTACGGCCGACGAAAAGATGAGCGCGACCATGCGTGATTTTTGTGATTATTTTGCTGAAAAATTAGAGTTAAAGCAAGAATAAATAGAGTGTTTTAAGAGTCTGAAATTACTATTTTGAGAAAATAGCCGCTAAGTACGCAAAATTAAACCGCAATGACAGCAAATTTTTTAGCGGACTTCGCGTAAATCCTTGCGTTTTTTGCGGTTGAAAACTGCTTTGAAATGGTTTATATAAAACTGTCGTTTTTGAAGATTTCTTCGTTTACAGCATCAATGTATTCTAAAACGCCTTCTCTTCCTACGGCATCAAGTGAAGAAGTGACAAAGTATTGCGGCATTTCTTCCCAATTATTGGCTAATAAAGCTTTGCGGTAAGCCGCTACATTTTGCTCAATTTTCCCTTTACTAATTTTATCCGATTTGGTAAAAATAATACAAAAAGGTACTTCAATTTCGCCTAGGTAATTGATGAATTCTAAGTCAATTTTTTGGGCTTCCAAACGAATGTCAATTAGGACAAATGCACAAACCAATTGTTCTCTTTTTTCGAAATAATCGGTAATGAATTGTTGGAAAATAGCTTTGGTTTTTTTAGAAACTCTCGCATAACCATATCCAGGTAAATCGACTAAAAACCAATTGGAATTAATTTTAAAATGATTAATTAATTGTGTTTTTCCAGGTTTTCCTGAAGTTTTGGCCAAATTTTTATGATTGGTCAACATGTTTATCAGCGATGATTTACCCACATTGGAACGTCCAATGAATGCATACTCGGGCAAACGTTCCAAAGGACATTTGCTGACATCGGAATTACTGATAACAAATTCGGCGGTATTGATTTTCATCTTCTAATTAATCTTTGTGTTCGGCTTTATTGGTCAACCATTCGTCAAGAATTTCGTTGAATTTGTCTGGATGTTCCATCATGGCGGCATGACCACATTCTTCTATCCAATACAAAGTAGAATTGGGTAGTAAGCGGTGAAATTCTTCTGCAACTTCCGGAGGTGTTACTTTGTCTTGTCTTCCCCAAATAATTCCAGTAGGGACGTGCATTTTTGGTAAATCTTTTGCCATGTTGTGACGAATGGCACTTTTGGCAATCGTTAAGGTTTTGATTAACTTGATTCGGTCGTTTACCGTAGCATACACCTCGTCAATAATTTCTTTGGTTGCGATGGCAGGGTTATAAAATACATCTTCCGCTTTTTTTCGAATGTATTCATAATCACCACGTTTTGGGTAACTATCGCCCATTGCGCTTTCGTAAAGCCCTGAACTTCCTGTAATTACTAGTCCGCAAACGCGTTCCGGATACATTTTTGTGAAATATAAGGCGATGTGCCCACCAAGTGAATTTCCTACTAAAATAGCACGGTCAATTCCTTTGTAGTTCATAAAATTTTTCAAATACACTGAAAAAGATTTCACATTGGTTTTTAAAATGTTTTGGGTGTATAAGGGTAACTGGGGGATGATTACTTTATATCCTTTTTGAGGAAAATAATTAGCAACGCCATCAAAGTTGCTCAATCCGCCCATTAATCCATGTAAAATTATAATTGGAGTGCCTTCTCCTGCTTCAAAATACTCGTATTTTCCGTCTTTTACTAAGTGCTCCACTTTTATTCTTTTGGTTGATTTATTATTTCACAAATATAGGACTTTAAAGCGAATTACGAATTTTTGACTTTTTTTCTTGCCAATTTTTATACTGTTGAAAACCTCGCAATCATTCAAATGACTTTAAAAATCACTTATTTCCGAGGATTTGATTTTAAAAATGGCAAAACTTATCAACAAAGTGGTAATTTGTGGTAAAATGTGGTAAAAATCTTTTTATATTTGTCCTTAATCAAATTAAATCGTAACTCGTTGAATACCATTGTAGGAACATATGAATGCAAGGCAGATTCTAAAGGAAGGCTCATGATGCCGGTGTCCTTAAAGAATCAGTTGGCTGCATCGTTGCAAGACGGTTTCGTGTTGAAGCGTTCTGTTTTTCAACAATGTTTGGAATTGTATCCGATGAGCGAGTGGAATTTGATGATGCAAAAAATCAACAAACTGAATCGCTTTGTAAAAAAGAACAATGATTTTATCCGTCGATTTACCGCAGGTGTTCGTGTGGTAGAGATTGATACGACAGGACGTTTGTTGGTGCCGAAAGATTTAGCAGTATTTGCATCGATTTCTAAGGATATTGTATTGTCTTCGGCAGTGAATATTATTGAAATTTGGGATAAAGAGTTATATGAAAAAGCAATTGATGACTCGGTTGTAGATTTTGCTGATTTGGCAGAAGACGTAATGGGTGATTTAAATTTCGACGAAAATGGACTATCATAATCCGGTATTATTAAAAGAGACAGTCGATGGTTTAAATATTAAACCCGATGGAGTGTATGTAGATGTGACGTTTGGGGGGGGAGGACATTCTAAAGAAATTTTATCCCGATTAGGGCCAAACGGAAAATTGTTTGCCTTCGATCAAGATGAAGATGCGTGGTTGAATGCTATTGATGATGAGCGATTTACTTTAATCAAAGAAAATTTCAGATACATCAAGAATTTCCTTCGGTTTTATGGAATTAAAAAAGTCGACGGAATTCTGGCTGATTTAGGGGTTTCTTCTCATCAGTTTGATGTCCCGGAACGAGGTTTTTCGACGCGATTCGATGCCGGACTTGATATGCGAATGAGTAAAAAAAATGACTTGAGCGCATTTAAGGTGGTGAACGAATACGACGAAACAAATTTACGTCGTATTTTTTTAGAGTATGGTGAACTAAAAAATGCACCGGCTATTGCTCGAACCATCATTGAAGCACGTGAAAAAGAAACGATTGTGAATACCGAAGATTTAAAACAAGTATTGAGTCGTTTTTTACCAGCTCACAAAGCGCATAAAATTTTGGCGCAAATGTACCAGGCCATTCGTATTGAAGTAAATCAGGAAATGGAAGTGCTAAAAGAATTTTTACAACAATCGTTAGAAGTGTTGAATGAAGAAGGACGATTGAGTGTGATTTCGTATCATTCTCTAGAAGATCGATTGGTGAAGCGTTTTATGAAAAATGGAATGTTTGAAGGAGAACCAGAACGAGATTTTTTTGGTCGTTTTGAAGTGCCTTTTACCTTAATTGGAAAGCTCATTGTGCCTTCAGATGCTGAAATAAAAATAAACAACCGCGCCAGAAGTGCCAAACTTCGAATCGCTGAAAAAAAATAAATCTAATTCTCTTTCCTTGCGGATTGGGTTGAGGCTTATGAAAAACAAGATATTTAACATACTAAAAGCAAGATTTCTCTTGAATGAAGACGCTACCAAAAACTGGCGTTTCATCTTGTTTTTGCTAGTGTTGGCTATCGTAATGATTGCAAATACGCACAGTTATGAGAAAAAAGTATTTCAAATAGCAGCGTTGACTAATGAAGTGAAAGAATTGCGTTCGGAGTTTGTCGATCGTCGTTCGGAATTAATGAAAATCAAGATGGAATCATCTGTAGCGGAACAAATGGTAGCAAAAGAAATTCTGCCTTCCTCAGTACCGCCCAAAAAAATAAAAGTAGCAAAAGAAAAATCGTCTTGGGATAAACTATGGCAGTAGAAAATAGAAATATTTTAAATCGCATTTACCTCATTGCATTGGTAATTTTAATTATGGCTTCGGCTGTGGGTATAAAATTAACCAATATTCAATGGGTAGAAGGTGACTATTACCGAAAGTTGGCCAAAGAACGTACCGTAAAAAGATTTGTAATTCCAGCCAATAGAGGAAATGTGTATTCGTCCGACGGAAGTTTGTTGGCAACCTCCATTCCAGAATATACCATTCGTTTTGATGCGGTAGCGCCTTCAGAAGAAAATTTCGATAAACATATTGAAGCTTTGTCTGATTCTTTGGGGATTTTATTAAAAAAACCAAGTTCTAGTGTTTTAAACGAATTCCGTAAAGCTAGAGCACATAAAAATCGTTATTTCTTGGTGGCCAAAAAACTAAGTTATACCGAATACATGACCGTTAAAAGTTTTCCATTATTCAATCTAGGGGCTTATAAAGGCGGAATGATAACCGAGCAAAAAACGGTTCGGGAACATCCTATCGGAAAAATTGCAGAACGAACCATCGGTTATGAGCGTTTTAATGAAGCAGGTTTGTTAACTCGTGTCGGAATTGAAGGGGCTTTTGGTCAATATCTTAATGGAAAAGATGGTGAAATCCTAAAGCAAAAAATCGCCAAAGGACAATGGAAACCTATTCGTGATAATAACGAAGTGGAGCCTCGTGACGGATATGATGTTGTTTCAACTATTGATGTATATGTACAAGATATTGCGCACCATGCTTTGTTAAAACAATTACAAGAATACGAGGCTGATCATGGCTGTGTAGTGGTGATGGAAACCAAAACAGGTGCCGTAAAAGCCATTTCGAATTTAGGACGTGCCAAAGACGGTTCGTACTACGAAACGATTAATTATGCTGTAGCCGAATCACACGAACCAGGTTCGACATTCAAATTAGTAGATTTGATTGCCTTATTGGATGACAAGAAAGTAGATACTAATAAGGTATACGATAGTCATGGTGGCGAAATTACTTACAGAGGAAAAAAAGTTCGTGATTCTCATGAAGGGGGCTATGGGAAAATTTCTTTAGCTCGTGGTTTCGAATTGTCTTCAAATACCGTATTGGTGCAGGCCGTTTACGATAATTATAAATCCAACCCAAAACAGTTTGTTGACCGTATTAATAGTATGGGTTTAAACA
>JAGORP010000114.1 GCA_018062725.1 Flavobacterium sp. | reverse complement strand
GCTTCTATATGGTGACAGTTTAATAAAATAGAACGATGGGTTTTAATAATATGTGGGTATGCATTCAGTTGTACTTCTAAATTTTTAATAGAGATGCGTTTGATGAGTTTTTGTATGTTGTTTTCTTTTTTCAGAAATATTTCCGAGTAGTTTCCTTCTGCTTTTGCGTAAATGAAATCATCAATTTCGAAATCAAATTTTTCCGATTTGACTTCGGTATCAATACTTATCTTTGTGTTGTTTTGAGGTGTTTTGTCTTGGAATAAAAAGGAAGAGATGTGGTCGGCTTTTTGACGGTTTCGGAATTGTTGTCGGTTTGCATTTATTGAAATGATAATTGGAGCCAGAAAAAGACCGGCTATAAAAGTGTTTGAAATTTCTTCTTTGAAATACGCCCAAGACCAATTCAACGGATTTTCATAAATCACATCTCGGATGAGAAATTGGGTTATTCCAGTGCCTAAAATTAAAAGTAAAATAAGGATCAATTCTTTTTTGACTACCCATTCGTCCGTCATTTTTGGAAACCCTTGTAAAATTAGTGCCATAACCCATAAAATAAACAAAGGGGAAGCAGAATGAATGACTGAAATCCAAAAATAATCCATTTTATGTTCTTGGACGTTTACATCAAATGGTTGCAACATGTAATTGAAAAATAAGGAAATTACAAAAATGACACTAAGAATTTGAAGTAGCTTTTTGCCTTCATAATAAAAGGGGTAAGGCTGGTTTAAAAAGGTTAGAAACGTGTTTTTTTGAATCATTTCTCTAAAAGTACTTTGTTGTGAGAGTAAATGTAAATAAAACAAGTGAGTTAAAAAAGATACTGGTTTGAAAGTAACTTTTCATGGTTTTATATTTAATCAATCCAACAGCAATAACTATAAAGAATTGCAAAAGGCCATGCTATTTGTTGGCATTTTTTTAAAACCTTAAGTACTATATTTCAGTCTGTAAAACAGAAATTGGTTCCCGTTTTATTGTTCAGAAATTTCTTTTAATTTATCCATTGCTTTTGGATACGTATTGTTGAAATAATCTAAGTATTCGTCAATAGTATCAATCTCTACGGTTACGATTGTGGTGCCATTTTTTTCTTGGAAGCTGTAATTTTCGTGTCCGCCAGACCATTTTTCGACTTGTTCACCTGTGGTTACTTCGATGTCACCTTCTAAAAATCCGTAATGAAGAATGGAAATAAAAAGAGCTGGTTTGTGTTCAACAATTTTCGACACCATTCCTCCTTTTTTACCATTTTCATCTGTTCCTACAAAAAGGATTTTGCTTCCTTGTTCCCAAGAACCTTCATAAGTAGAAGTAGGGTTAAAAGTTGCGGTCCAATATTCGTATGTAGCTTTGTTTTTTAAGCCGAGCATCGTTTCATAGACTTTTTGAGCTGATGCATTTATTTCTTTTTTAAATTGTAATTTCTGCATGACTTTATTGTTAAAAGTTTAAATCTTGATTGGATTCGAAAATGGACAGATTTGTATTGATTTTACTTCAGTTTTAATTTCATCATGATGTCGGTTTGTTCGTCATCACCCAGTTTAAAAATATGTTTGTCAAATTCGATAAAACCATTTTTTTTATAAAAACTTATCGCTCTTGGATTTTCTTCCCAAACTCCTAACCAAATATATTCGGAATCTTTTTGTTTTGCAATTTCGATCGCTTTGTCGTACAATATTTGCCCAACTTTTTTACCATGAAATTCTTTTGCCACATAGATTCGTTCAATTTCTAGTGCTTTGTCTTCTTTTAATTCTGTTTGTGATTCTCCGAAGTTTATTTTTAAGTATCCTATAACTTCATTGTTAAGGATGGAAAAGTAAAATTCGGAGTTTTTGTTCGTAAGTTCTGAAGTCAGTTTTTCTACTGAAAATCCATTTTGTAAATAGCTTTTCATATTTTCTTCAGAGTTTGTTTCTGAGAATGTTTCTTGAAACGTTTGCTTGCCAATTTTTTGCAATTGTTCAATTTCGTTTACGGTTACTCTTCTGATTTCGATGGCATCCATTTTTGCTTTTTTTGATTCATTGTTTACTCAAAAATACAAAAAGTTCATTCTTTAAAACAGCTAAAGTCTACATTTATGCAATTGATGTTAGCGATTGGCAGTTTGTTTATCTAAATTGTTTTGAATTTGTTGAATATGTCTACAATTATGATTAATGACAAACCTGAAAGTATCACCAAGTTTTAGTTTCATCCATTTTGTCAAAGTAATTTCTACTTTGTTTTTGCTTAAACTTACCGTTTTCGCTTTGTTGAGTAGCGCTATCGTTTGAATTTGTTGGTGGATAAATTCGTCAATGACTTTTCTATCTAGATTACTATTTAAAGGATTCTTGTCTTTAAACGTTTTCATTTTGTTTAATTTCTTCTTCGGAAGCATGCTTTCTGCAAAGAAGTTGCCTAAAATTCCGCTTTTAAATTCTACTTCACTGTTATATTTTGAATTTAAAATTGTTTTTTCGATGGCCGGAATATAAAAGTGGCCATAGCGATTTAGATGTTCTAAGCATTCTAAAACACTCCAACTTTCTGGGTTTTCTTTCCAGTTTAATTCAGTATCATTTTTTTGTTTTAGGAATTCTGTAAAGTTTAGATTTTGTCTTGTAGTAATGATTAAATTTTCGATTACATTTTCAGAATGTGTTTTCATATCCATTATTTTTTTACAAAGTTCCTTTTTTTAATTTTCAAAAAAATTGATACAAATCAAGACTTTTTTAATCTGGATAATGTTTCGGGACTCATTCTTAAATAATTAGCAATATGTTTGTTTGGGATTTCCTGAAACAATTTCGGACTTCGTTTTAAAACCCTTTCAAATCTTAATTTTGGTGAACTTGTTAAAATATCTTTTTCTCGTTCAATTTGTTGTACTACCAAGTCCTCTAAAATAGTAATCCAAAGCTTTTTATTCGTGTCGTTTTGATTTATAAATTCAATAAATTTCTTTTTTGGAATTACTCTAACGGTAGTTTTTTTAATTGCTTGAATATAAAAATCGGAAGGTTTTTCTGTTAAAAATGAATCTAATGACACAATTAAATCATTTTCATAACCAAATCTAATTATTTGTTCTTCGCAATCGTCTAATACAAAAATTCTTAGACTTCCACTTTCTACAAAATAAATATTGGTATCAATGCTTCCTTTGACTTTTAGAAATTCATTTCTTTCGATGGTTACTTTTTTTTCGAATAAATTTTTAAGTTCTGTCATTTTGCAGTTTTTTCTGCTAATAATTAGTTGTCAGTTGTTTTAGAAGATAGCGATTTCCGGAATGCATGTCTTCCACTAAGATAAGGTTTAAAAGTAAAGAATAAATTGGAATTTAGAAATATTCTCGACTTTTTGTGAAAACACTATATGTTTTAGTGTTTGTTAATTAGTCTTAAAATTTTGATTTTCTAATGACCAATATTTCATTCCGTTTTCTGTTTTTAATTCAATGAAATTAACTTTTGTGAGTAGATTGATTGAGTTGGTGTTTTGAGCCAAACAGTTTGCGGTGATTTCTGTTACTATTTCAGTAGCGAAAGCCCAATTTATAATTTCTTTTACAGCTTCTTCGGCATATCCTTTTTTTCTTTCTTCTTTAATGATGCCGTAACCAATATCAATATTCTTTTTATCGTGATTATATCCTTTAAATCCTAAATCTCCAATGATTTCTAAAGTTTCTTTTTTGATTATCATCCAAGATTCAAAACCTGTCGGACTTTCAACTTTTGATAAGTTATTAATTATTCTTGGCAAGGTTTCCATAACATCATTGTCTGGCCAACTTTTTCCTTTTTTTAAATTTAAAATTTCCAAATCACTGTAGTCATCATTTAGTAAATTTTTACAAAGTTGAATTGTGAATGGAATGAGAATTAATCTCTGAGTTACTAATTTGTCAATTGCTAGGCTTTTTACTTTCACGATTTTTATCTCTTTGTTTATTTTAGAATTTTGGGATTTAAGTTTGAAATTATGACTGACGTCCTGTTAGCAGTTGTTTCATTCGTTTCTAAACGCTCCCATTTCTTTGAAATAAGTTTCCGTTTCACAATCTGTACTTCCCAGTTTTATCATTCCATTCGTATTATCCCAATAACAAGTTTTTGACATATTGGTATTGTTCAGAATAATTAATCTGTCATAATCAGGGGCAAAGAAAATATATTTATTTTCAGATTTTAAATTCCAATAAAGTCCATTTTCGTTATTCTGGTTTTTTGTCCCTTTTCCATACTTTTCGATCAATAATTTTTTGATTTCAGTTTTGTTTTTTTCGTCTGATATTACGGCTCTGAAGCCAAATATTTTGTGATCAATATTTTTCTTTTTAAGTTCATTCAGATTTTCGATAAGTTGTTTTTTGGTTTTGAAAATCTGTCCTTCGGAATTAATATTGTGGAAGTTTATTTTTGAATGAAGCAAAAAATAGACTTTCTCAACAGGAATTTCAGAAACGAAAAACTTGTTTGTGTCTGCATCTCCAACCAAAATAGCGAAAGGATATTCTACACTTTCAGTTCCGATAAATCTGTTTGTGTTTTCGTTTTCGCTAATTAATGTTTCGACGGGTTCATTTAAATTCAGTTTCAATAAGTCCATTTTTACTTGTCCGTTGCAAGCCGTAATAAACGGTAAAATTACAAGTAATAATAACAGTTTCTTCATAATGATTGTGAAATTAAAATTGTAGTCTAATCAAATTGACTAGAAACAGTAACAGCAGACTTCCCAAAATATAAAGTTCTGTTTTGTTAACGTTTTTCACAGGATATTTTTTCACACAAATTCTGTCAATAATTAGTATCAAAATCGGTAATGGTATCCAAAGTAAGTTTACCCAACCTTGTAATCTGGCATTCATTCCATTGCTATTTATTAAAATAATTGAAGAGATAAGGATACCCAATAATCCGATTAAGCTTAATGTTAGAAATAGTGTGTTTTTCATTTGTTGCTGCTTTTTGCTAATATACTATTTCCTTTGTAAGAAAACATGAATTTTGCAATTCTGCTTCCATTTCATCTAGTTGTTGTTATAAGTTCTTGTGGATTCTCTTTCGAAGTAATTTTATTTTCAATTTTATATTGTCTAAAATAATCCCTAAAATTAAGGAAAAGGAGCCGACTAATAATACCTGTAAGCCAATCTTAGAATAGAAGATGCCTCCAACAATTCCTCCGATAAAAAAGAAACTTATAATTGTCAATCGTAATTTTACAGATGAAAAAAGTTTTTCCTTTGACAGTTTATCTCGGTAAAAAAATAATTGAGAGAGTTCAATTCCTAAATCTGTAAAAAGGCCTGTTAAGTGAGTTGTTCTGACCGTTGCGTTTGAAATTCTTGTAACCAACGAATTTTGTAGTCCCATTGAAAAAAGTAAACTACACGCAATTAAATTAGGGTTTTCAATTATTAGATTTTTTCCAAAGATTGCGATAAGCATTAAAATTAAGCTTTCTATTGATGTTGGAATTATATAGACATAATTATCGTTTTTTCGTGTAATTATTTCCACAAGAAAACTTGAAAAAAAGGAACCCAGAAAAAAGAAAAAGATGTAAAGGAAATAAATAAAGCTTTGCCATAGATTTAATTTAAAAATTTCGTCTACAAAAAAGGCAAAATGTCCCGTAACATTGGTGGTAAGTTTAGAAACTGCTAAAAAGCCTGCGACATTCACAATTCCGGCGACAAAAGATAATAAGGAAGCAATTTGCAAGTTATGCTTTGATGTTCTTCTTTTACCTTGATGTATAAACATACGGTTAAAATTTAAGTCAATATCTTTAAGTAAGTTACAATGTCATATAGCGTCGTGGCTGCTTCATAAAATAATGAATTTCGAGAAAGAATATTTTTTACTAAGATAAAATTTTAAAGCGAAATTTAAATGTGAATTTAGAAATATTCTTGTCATTTCGTGAAACCGCTGTTCTACGTAGCTCTTGTTATTCATCCACTTCATACAACATCTATTTTTTCATGTAAAACTCTTATGACTTCTATTTCATTCGATTTTGTTTTCTTGAAAAATATTAAATGGGATTTTACTTTTGAGCATCTGTAGCTTTTTCTGACATTTCCAAAATCACGAGCTATTTTGAAATTGACAACTATATATTCAATTTCGTCAAAAATTAAATTATAGTATCGGTCAGCTTGTTCAATCGACCAATTTTCTGCTGTGTAAATCCAGATTTTGTTAATGTCATCAAGTGCTTTTTCGCTA
>JAGORP010000113.1 GCA_018062725.1 Flavobacterium sp. | reverse complement strand
TTATAGGGCTTTGTTTTTTTGGTACTGCTTCAGATTTGGTTTTGCTAATTGTTTTTAAATTTGTTTATATCTTTTGTGGTAAACCGGACTGCGAGCGAACTGGATGATTATTTTTGTACCATGGCCACCTTTGTAATAAGTAGAAGATTAAGTGACGATTTTAAGTTCGAATTTGTTTCTCGAAGAGGGAAAACGATTTTGACGAGCAATAGCTATGAATTGCGTTACGAATGTGAAGAAGACATCGAAATAATGAAAAAAGCTCTATTGGAAGCTGTTTTTATGAAATTTAGAACCTCCAGTGGTAAATTCTATTTTAGGTTGATTATCGCTAAAAAAGAATATGCAACCAGCCGAAAATATACTACTCAGCTTTTGATGCAAAAAGGGATTGATGAAATCATGCGTTCGATGGAAGTTTCGGAAGTATTGGATTTTTCTTCTACCGAATTTTCGTTTCCTGAAATAGAATTTCAAGATTAATAATTTTTACATAAGTTGTATAAAAAAGTAAAGCCCCGCATAGCGGAGCTTTGTAAAAATATTAGAAAGTTTCTAATTATTTTTTTACTTCTTCTTTAACAGCTTCAGTAGCAGTTGCAGCAGCTTCAGTAGCTTCAGTAGCAGCAGCAGCAGTATCAACAGCAGCAGCAGCAGTGTCAACAGCAGCAGCAGCAGTGTCAACAGCTTCTGTCATTTCTGTAGTAGCCTCTTCAGTAGCAGCAGCTTGATCTTTACAAGAAACACTCATCATAGCAACTAAAGCCATAGTTAAAACAACTTTTTTCATCTTACTTAATTATAAAAGGTTAATTATTAATTCGTCGCAAAGATATAAATTTTTTAATATGTAAAACTTTTTTTGAATTTTTTTTTAAAAAAATATTCTTTTTCGACGAAATGGTATTTTGCAATATGCGTGCCACAAATTAAAAGTGCTGTTAAAAAATTATAATTTTTTAACAGCACTAATGATTACGTTGCTTTTTATTTCTTTTTCTTAGGTTCCTTGGTAATGATTTTCATTTCATTAATTAGATTCTTTGCGCCTGCATATTTATCAATAATAAATAAAATATAACGCGCATCGACCATAATGTTTCGGCAAATTTCAGGACTATAATAAATGTCACTCATCGTTCCTTCCCATACACGATCAAAATTACAGCCAATTAAATTTCCTTTGGCATCTAGGGCTGGAGAACCAGAATTTCCGCCTGTAGTATGGTTTGTAGCGATAAAGGCTACTGGTATTTTTCCGTTTTTGTCGGCATAAGGGCCATAGTCTTTTGTTTGATGTAAATCGATTAATTTTTTAGGAACATCAAATTCATAGTCGCCTGGGACATATTTTTCCATAACGCCATCTAAGGTTGTAAATGGCGCATAATAAACAGCATCTGTTGGTTTGTAGCCTTTTACTTTTCCGTAAGTAACACGTAAGGTACTATTGGCATCAGGGAAAATTCGTGCCGATTTTGGACTTAATTCCATTATCGCTTTCATGTAAGTGCGTTGTAAGGCAATATTTTTTAAATTTATTTCATTGAATTTAGGGGCTACATTTTTATCATAAGCTGCTGCAATCGATTTTACTAAAACATATCCTTTGTCTTGGTTTAATCGCTCTAAAATTGTTTTAGCGTCACCGGCTAATAATTCTTTTAAGCCGCTATAAGAAGTTAGTTTTGAATTTTTAAATACATCGGCAGCTAATTCGGCTGCATTAATATTATTTAAACTTGATGGTAAAAATTGTTTCGGTGATTTTGTTGCATAAAGGTTGATGAGCTGTTCAAAAACTTTTTCGTCGACTTGTGCGTTAAAATCTTTGTACAATCCTTCAAAAGTCGAAATGGCATTGTTCTTTTTATCATTAAAAGCTTGTTCTCCTTTATTGTTATAAAGTTGTTCTAATTGATACAATCGGAAACCGAAAGATAGAATTTCAGTGTTACGTTGCACTACTTCGGTGAAGTAATCTCTTGCTAACGCATATTCTTTAATGTTCTCGTAATTGGTTTTAAATTCGTTTAATAAATTTCCGTATTCTGCTTGTTTGCCTGCTTGGTTAATTTTTTCGGTTAACTGTGCTTCAAATTTTTGTTTGATGCCAACAGCATTCGATTTTTTCAATCCTTTGGTTTCGCCAATCCATTTTTTCCAATAATTGGCCACCCCAGCATATTTGGAAGCGTATTGAATTTTTATCGCGTTGTTTTTACGCATGAAGCCGTCTTGTACTTTTAAGGCGGCATCGCGTATTTCAATTTTTGCCGGGTTCAATTCATTCATGATTTGTTCTACCGCAAAAGAAGGCAAGTATTCTTGTGTTCTTCCAGGGTATCCCATGACCATAGTGAAGTCGTTTTCTTCGGTTCCTTTAATTGAAATGGGAAAGAAATGCTTTGGTGTATAAGGGATATTGTCTTTTGAATATTCTGCTGGGCGATTGTTTTTATCGGCATAAATTCTAAATAATGAAAAGTCACCCGTATGACGAGGCCACACCCAGTTATCAGTATCGGAACCAAATTTTCCGATAGAACTTGGTGGCGCACCTACCAAACGAACGTCTCTAAATGTTTCGGTAACAAACAATACATATTGATTGCCATCGTAAAACGTCTTGATGCTGTTTTCTTGCCAAGCTTCTTTTGGAAGTGTTTTCGATAAATTTGAAATATTTTCTTGAATTTTCTTTTGTCTTTCTGATTCTGAAGTAAGTGAAGTAGTGTTTTCTATTACTTTTGAAGTTATGTCTTCAATACGAACAATGAAAGTGACAAATAAATCTTTGTTAGGCAATTCTTCATCCATTTTATAGGCCCAAAAACCGTTGGTTAAATAATCGTGCTCAACAGTAGAATGACTTTGAATATTGTCGTAACCACAGTGGTGATTGGTTAAAATTAATCCTTTTGGGGAAATAACTTCAGCGGTACAGCCTCCATCAAAATGAGGGACTGCGTCTTTTAAACTCGATTTGTTTACCGAATAAATATCTTCGGCTGTAATTTTCATCCCCAGATTTTTCATCTCGGTTTCGTTCATCCCTTTTAATAGAGAAGGAATCCACATACCGCCTTGTTGAGCGAATGTTGGTAATACGAATAAAATAAGAAGTAAACGTAAAAATTTCATAATGATAATTTAAGAGTGTGCAATTTACGATTTTAGAGTTGTTTGTGTTTTATTTTAAGGTTTTGTTAAGAAATGTGTTGTAAAATAGTGGCCGTTGCGCCTTTGTTCATTTGTACAAAAGTGCTGCAAATATGTCCTTTTTCGTGTCGTTCGTCTTGGTTCTGAAGTAACAAATCAAAGGCTTGATGCAATTCTGATTGGTTTTTGATAGAAAGACAACCTTCTTGATGTACCAAGGCAGTGGCTTCGGCAAAATGACAATAGTTGGGACCAATAACAATCGGTACGCCAAAAGTAGCGGGTTCTAAAATATTGTGTACTCCAGGGTTTCCGAATCCTCCACCAACATACGCAATATCGGCATAACTGTAAATTTTAGTCAAAATCCCTATAGTGTCAATGATAAACACATTAAAATCTGAAAGTGACTTCCCCTTCATTTCTGAAAACAAAACTACTTTTTTTGTAATTTGTGATTGCAGATTTGAGATTTGCTCTGGCTTGATGTTATGTGGTGCAATGATAAATTTAACCTTGTGATTTGTCGAGTTGATATAATTCACCAGTAATTCTTCGTCTTTTGGCCAAGAACTTCCAATGACTATAGTGGTTTGGTTGTTTTTAAATTGGGCTATAAAATCCAACGAATTATCACGTTCTAAAATAGCTACGACGCGATCAAAACGGGTGTCGCCTGAAACGGTAACATTTGTAAAATCAATGCTTTTTAATAATTCTTTAGACGATTCATTTTGTACGAAGAAGTGCTTGAAACTTTTTAATGCCTTTCGGTAAAAGCCACCATACCATTTAAAAAAGGACTGATTATTTCTAAAAACGCCCGAAATCAAATAGGTGGCGATCTGCTGTTGTTTGAGTTCTTTTAGATAATTGGGCCAATATTCATATTTGATAAAAAAGACCATTTCGGGATTTACCAAGGCTAAAAATTGTTTGGCATTTTTATTCGTGTCCAAAGGGAGGTAAACGGTAACATCGGCAATCGTATTGTTTTTTCGGACTTCATAACCAGACGGTGAAAAAAAAGTCAAGATAATTTTATGCTGGGGATATTTTTCTTTTATTTTTTCAATAACAGGCAAGCCTTGTTCGTATTCGCCTAATGAAGCGGCATGAAACCAAATGTTTCGATCACCTTTTTGGAGTTTTGATTGTAAGGTTTCGAAAACGATCGTTCGGCCTTTCACAAATAATTTGATTTTTGGACTAAAAAGGGCTACAATTTTGAGTAACTGTTGCGTGATTTCGACCAATAAAGTATAGAGAAAAAACATAGTTGCGATTTAATGGTGCTAAAATACATTAGTTTTCCAAAATTTATTAAAAAAGCTATTAAATTAGTAGCTTTGCAATCTAAATTTTTCGCGATGAGAAAACTACAAATGGTTGACTTAAAAAGTCAATATGAAAAAATAAAAGAAGAAGTAAATGCTTCTATTCAAGAGGTTTTAGACACGAATACTTATATTAACGGACCTTTAGTGCATCAATTTCAAGCCGATTTAGAAAACTATTTGGGCGTAAAACACGTTATTCCGTGTGCTAATGGGACAGATGCCTTGCAAATTGCGATGATGGGTCTTGGTTTGCAACCTGGAGATGAAGTGATTACGGCCGATTTTACCTTTGCTGCCACAGTTGAAGTGATTGCTTTATTGCAATTGACTCCTGTTTTAGTAGATGTGGATTTGAACAATATGAACATTTCTATCGAGGCTATTAAGAAAGCCATTACACCAAAAACAAAAGCAATTGTGCCGGTACATTTATTTGGTCGTGCGGCGAATATGGATGCGATTATGGAAGTTGCCAATGAACATAATTTGTATGTAATTGAAGATAATGCACAAGCGATAGGCGCCAATTATACTTCAAAAGATGGATCGAAGAAAAAAGTAGGAACTATTGGTCATGTAGGGGCTACTTCGTTTTTTCCTTCTAAAAATTTAGGATGTTATGGTGATGGTGGTGCAATTTTCACCAATGATGATGCTTTAGCGCACACTTTAAGAGGGATTGTGAATCACGGAATGTATGAAAGATATCATCATGATGTAGTAGGAGTAAATTCTCGTTTAGATAGTATTCAAGCGGGTGTTTTAAAAGCAAAATTGCCTCATTTAGATGCCTATAATAAAGCGCGTCAAGAAGCTGCGATGAAATATTCAACAGCTTTAGGGGTAAACTCAAATCTTTGGGTGCCAACTATTTGTGATGCCTGCGATTGTCATGTGTTTCATCAATATGTGTTTCGAGTGTTAAATGGCAAACGAGATGCGTTGTTAGAGCATTTGCAGTCGAAAGGAATTCCATGTGCGATTTATTATCCAATTCCACTTCACAGTCAAAAAGCGTATTTAGACGCACGTTATAAAGAGGAAGATTTCCCGGTAACTAACTTATTGGTAAAAGAAGTAATTGCTTTGCCAATGCATACCGAACTAGACGACGAACAAATTAAGTTTATTGTAGATTCGGTTTTAGAGTTTGTATAATTGAGTTTGCAGTTTTCGGTTGGCAGTTTTAAACTGTTGGCGGTTAACTGTTAACTGTTAGCTGAAAAAATGAAAATACTTGTTACAGGTGGCTTAGGATTTATCGGTTCGCATACCGTAGTTGAATTACAAAATAAAGGTTTTGAAGTGGTTGTCATCGATAACCTATCTAATTCTTCTCTTGATGTTTTAGGCGGAATTGAAAAAATTACAGGTAAGAAGCCAGCTTTTGAAAATATCGATTTACGGATCAAAAATGCGGTGCAGGATTTTTTCAAAAGACATCAGGATATTGCTGGAGTGATTCATTTTGCGGCAAGTAAAGCGGTGGGCGAAAGTGTTCAAAATCCGTTGTTGTACTACGAAAACAATATCAATACTTTAGTGTATTTGTTGCAAGAATTACAACAAAAAAAAGAAGCTCACTTTATATTTAGTTCTTCTTGTACGGTGTATGGCCAAGCTGAAACCATGCCTATTACCGAAAATGCACCGGTTCAACAAGCGATTTCTCCGTATGGAAATACGAAGCAAATCGGAGAAGAAATTATTAACGATGTAGCTCATGTTTCGGCTATTAATGCTATTTTATTGCGGTATTTTAATCCAATTGGTGCACATC
>JAGORP010000019.1 GCA_018062725.1 Flavobacterium sp. | reverse complement strand
AACCCGTACTTAAGCTCAAAAAGAAAATAAATAGTAACAGTTTCTTCATAATTATATAATTTTTGGCGACAAATACATCGTTTTGTAACAAACAATCTTAAAAATAATTATTATTTAACAAAAAAAGTGAGACTCGTTTAAGAGCCTCACTTTATAATAGGAGTTGAAAAAAAATTATTCTACAATAATTTTTCTTACGGTCTTCTTAGATCCTTCTGAAATAGATACTAAATAAATTCCAGCTTCCACATTATTTAAACTGATATCCTGATTGAAAGTACCATTACTTGTAAATGCTTTTTCAAACACTTGACGTCCTCTCATATCATGAACATTAATTTGAATTGTATTGCTTGAGGCCGATTTGAATTTCACATTAAAGTTTCCATTGGAAGGATTCGGTGATAATAAGAAATCAGCAAACTCAAATTCTGGATTAGACAATGGAGCCGAAATATTACAAATATTTAGCGCCCAATTGTTTAATGTTCCACCATTTCCATTTGCATTATCTCTAATAGTTAAAGTCCATGTTCCAGTAGAGTTGGTTCCGTTAAATATTGATAATGCGTTTAATGGTATTACAGTTCCAGTTACGGCAGGATTAGTACCACATGTTAATGCAGATCCTGAGTCATCAAAAGTTGCATCAATATTATCATTAGCTCCACAACTTGCATTAAGAACGATAGCAGATGCGCCTGTTGGGCCAGCTAAAGTTAATCTTAAATCACTAATAGAAGTATGGCTAATATCTACGCTTAAATTTAAATCGGAAATACTCATTCCGCTTGGGATATTAATTGTAGAAGTTCTAGTATTGTTTCCTCCAATAGGGGGAAGTGTTACTGCTGTGTTGTTTGTAACTGTTGAACAGTTTACAACTCCGGTTGTAAATTTAAATGATGTTCCAAAATTTCCTGAACAACTAGCACTAGTAGGTTTTACTCTCCAATAATAATCTGTCCCTTGATTTAATCCATTTATCATATAACTAGTTGTTGCTGAACTGCCAGTTGAAATGATGTTTGAAAAACCATTATCTGTTGCTATTTCTATATCATATCCAGTTGCATTTACTACGGCTGTCCAACCTAAATTTAAGCTTACATTTTGTAAAGTTGCATTATTTATTGGTGAAGTCAATGTTGGCGCTACTGGTGCATTAGCAACGTCTAAGTAAAAAGGAACTGTTTTTGTAACACCAGAAACTGCATTTACAATGATATTTGCAAGTCCAACAGGCGTTGAAGCTGTTGTAGTCACTGTCATTGTAACAGGGCCACTACCTACCATTGAAGTAGGTGAAAAAACAACCGTTGTATTGGCTGGTACACCTGTAGCGGAGAAATTTGTAGTTCCACTAAAACCAGCTAAAGCAGTATAGTCTATTGTATAGGTAATTGTATTAGCTCCTTGACAAACTGGTTTGTTCTGCTCTCCAGCAACTCTATTAAAAGATGCCGAGAATGAAGAAGCTGGTGCTGTAATAGTGAAATTGTTATTTGAAATATCAAAGAAAATATTGTTATTTCCTCTTACCATAATTCGGTGTGTAGTCCCTACATTATTAGGAATTGTAACAGTTTCAGAACCATCATTAGGAACTCTACTTGCTAAAAGAATACCATTGGTTAATGTATTATTTGTAAATAAATAAATATCTACATATGGACAGTTAACAGCACCCGCATTGGTTGAAGCAACATTCCATGTAACTGTTTGATTAGATCCAACTACATACGACAAACCTGCAGCACTCGGGATATTTACCACAAATGGACCTGACGTATTGGATACGGTTACTACTTTGTCGTCAAAATTTGTTTGTCCAACATTGGTATTTGCTACATATGGGACATTGTCTCTCACGGTCAATCTAAAATTCAAAGTTCTTGACACTGAACTTAACGCTTCTGTCAAAATTCCTACATCACCACCATTTACGGTTGCAAGAGTAGTAGCAGCATTAGCAATAATAGATTCTACTCTTGGCATGTATCGATTACCTACACTTGTAGGCAACCAAGATTGCCAGTTTGGACCTATAGTTTTTGCTGGATCAGAATCACTACTTGCAGCAGTTTGATTTGCTGTATCGTGATCAAATTGCTCCCATTGATAGGTTAACGTTCCATTCGGATCGGTCGCTGTTCCTTCTAGAATAAAAGGAGTACTGATTGGAATGACATAATCCACACCAGCCGCAACAGTGGGTGCCACATTTGGTACATCGGTAACAACTGGACATGTTTTACTGGCTAAATTTATTTGCATTTGACTGATGGAAGTGGCATGAAAAGTATCGATAGAGTGGTTATCAATATCTTGATTTGTAATTCCAGCATAACCCATAATGGTTACCCCAGATCCTGGCTCCATATTATTCCCAGATCTTTCCCCACTCATGGTAAAAGTGTGATTTGCTCCTAATTGATGACCCACTTCGTGCACTACAAAATCAATGTCAAAATTATCGCCAATAGGCGCTGTACTAGTAGTAAAACCACTGCCTTTACCAGCATCACAAACACACCCAATGCATCCTGCATTTCCATTATTTCCAACAGCAGAAAACAAATGCCCAATGTCATAATTTGCATCTCCAATAATATTGGTCAAATTGGATTGTAATTCAGCATTATAACCTGTATCATCACCATCGGTATAACCATCTGTAGCAGGATTATTAAAAAAAACATTAGTGGTCGCTGCAATTAAGTTTAAATGCAATCCTAAATCTTTTTCATATACTCCATTACAACGGGTCATGGTGTTATTAACCGCTGTAACTACCAAACCAATATTTCCAGTTGATGTTGTCCAACCGTAATACGCAGAATATTCCGCAGTTACCGATTGAGCCAAACGCATTGTTCTTAATTTTCTATCATTTGACATAGCCACACGACCATCCAGCTGATTGTCAACACTTTTCATCAAATGAGTGTCTTCCGTAGTACACGAAAAAGGTAAGGCACCCTTATTTCTTGTCGATTGATACACTGCATACGTTTTCCCATCTTGAGAATATTGTTCCATGAATTCATTCTCTTTGTCGGTTCTAAACACCATGGTTTGAACACCTTGAGGTGAAATACTCATTTTTAAAGTAGCGTATGGATCCGTAATCCCTATACCAGAATACGCTCTGATTTCAGGGAATCGCTCTTGTAAAGCGGGTTCAAAATTTGAAGCTTCATATACTTCAAATTGCTCTAATTGCCCTTTTGCATTTGGCAAAGTAATAACTACAGCTTGTTTTGAAACTAGTACTTGATTTGACAACAATACTTGACGTAATGGACTCAAATTTAAATCAAATAACTGAAAAGTTTCTGGAAATGACTGTCTTGCAACACCTTTTGCCGTGACAATTTTCCCTGTCGCACCTTTGTGAGGCGCCCAATAGTTTCCGGACTGGGCAATGACCTGTCCAAAAACAAAGCACACTAAAAGTGTAAGTAATTGTTTTTTCATTAGTTAAATTATTTTGTTGAAATACAAATCTATTAAAAAATATAATATATTCCAAAAAAACAATTATTTTATGCAGAGTCATTTACATGTGAAAAACAAAGAATATCTTTGCGCTTTTAAAATTTATTTCACCTACATGAAAATTTTTCATTCCCTTTCCGATTTCCATAGTAATCAAAAAACAATACTTACCATTGGCACTTTTGACGGGGTACATTTGGGACATAAAAAAATCTTACAAAGAATTTTAAACAACACAGATGCCAATACTCAAAGTATCGTAATTACCTTTGCGCAACATCCGAGGACCATTTTACAATCGGAATACGATATTAAATTACTCAACACTACAGAAGAAAAAATTAATCAGCTGGAAAAATCAGGGATTGACAGCCTTCTTATTCTGGAGTTTAATTCGGCACTATCTAATTTAACAGGGGAAGAATTTGTGAAAAACATTTTAGTAGACAAACTACATCTTCAAAAAATAATTATAGGATACGATCATAAATTTGGCAAAAACCGATCTTCTGATATTCATGATCTAATCCATTTTGGGAAAAAATATCATTTTGATGTCGAACAAATTTCAGCCGAAGAATTAAATGAAATCACTATCAGTTCTACTAAAATTAGAAATGCTATTTTAAATGGAGAGATTGAATTAGCCAATAAATATTTGGGATATACTTTCTCGTTTACGGGCCAAGTCGTAAAGGGCAATCAAATTGGAAGAACTATTAATTTTCCTACCGCTAATATCGAAGTGAAAGATTCTGAAAAAATCCTTCCTAAAAATGGCGTGTATATTGTAGAAGGGATTTGGAATGGAAAATCGCATATTGGCATGATGAATATTGGTGTTAAACCGACTTTAAACGATGCTAAAAAAACGATTGAAGTCCATTTTCTTGATCTAAACGAAGATTTATACAACAAAACACTCACTATCGCCGTACATCAATTTATAAGAGACGAGCAAAAATTTAATTCTATCGAGGAGTTAAAGCATCAGCTTTCAAAAGACAAAGAAACGACTTTACGCTATTTTAATACGTTAAACATCTAAACCTTTCTTTGCATCAACTTTTCGCCAAACAGTTTTAAAAGTAATTTTTTATCGGCTTCAATATCCATTTTTTCTAATGTTTTGAAAGCTTCAAACGTATAATCTTTAATTGCTTCCTGAGTGGCCAAACTGGCACCAGAGGACACAAAAACTTCCTTCACCAAATTGATTTTATCGGCAGGATCCTGAGGTTGAATAGAAAACAAATGCAACAGTTGTTCTTTCTCTGTTGCAGTAGCGAATTCCATGGCTTTTAAGTATAAAAACGTTTTTTTGTTCTCAATAATATCTCCTCCCACTTGTTTTCCGAAAGTTTCTGGATCACCAAAAGCATCCAAATAATCGTCTTGAAGTTGGAAAGCAATTCCTAAATTAAGTCCAAAATCATAAATTAAATCTGCATTTTCTTCCGAAGTCTCGGCAACTATCGCTCCCATTTTCATGGCTGCACCCACCAGCACTGCTGTTTTATACTCAATCATTTTCAAGTATTCTAAAATACTAACATCATTTCGAGTTTCAAAATCAACATCATATTGTTGGCCTTCACAAACTTTCAAAGCAGTTTTGCTAAACAATTTGGCCAAAGCCCTAAAAACAGTTGGTTCGTAATTTTCAAAATATTGATACGCTAAAATCAGCATCGCATCTCCGGAAAGAATCCCAGTATTTATATCCCATTTTTCATGAACGGTTTGATTACCTCGACGAAGTGGCGCATCATCCATGATATCATCATGAATCAACGAAAAGTTATGAAAAACCTCTACTGCTGTAGCCGCACTTAAAGCTTTAGAACAATCTGTATTAAAAATTTCGGCCGACATTAACGTCAAAACCGGACGCATGCGTTTTCCTCCTAACGACAAAATATATCGAATAGGTTCATAAAGAGAATTAGGCTGTTTGTCTATTTGAAGTGAAGAAAAATGAGCAGAAATTACTTCTTGATAATAAGCTATAGAATGCATTTGTCTAAAATTTCAGCTAAAATACTCCAATTAATGGAGATTGACAAAGTTAAGTAAATGTTAAAATATTATAAAAACAAAGGAAACTATTTTGGTGTTAAAAGTTTCTAGTATATATTTGCACAGAATTTAGAATAAATATGAAAGATAAAATCATAGCAAAGGCAACGGATATGTTTTTGAAACTAGGTTTCAAAAGTGTGACTATGGATGATATTGCTTGCGAAATGTGTATCTCAAAAAAAACGATTTACAAATTTTTTAGCAATAAAGAAGCGCTAATCGAAGAAGCAACCGAAATTGTCCATGAAAAAATTCATACGGTAATTGATGAAATTATAGCGAAGGATTTTAATGCCATTAAGGAAAATTTTGAAATCAGAAAGTTATTCAAAGAAATGTTTCAAAATGCAGACACTTCACCAGTGTATCAATTAAAAAAACATTATCCGGATATATATGCAAAGATGTTGGAAAACGAAATCCAAGATTGTAGTGAAATGTTCGGAAAAAACATTAGAAAAGGAATTGCACAAGGTTTGTACAGACCCGAAATCAACATCGAGACTTACATTCAATTTTATTATACGTTAATTTTTAGCATTAATGAAAACACACAATTGGAAAGTGAAGCATTATTGTTAGAAACAGAAGCATTGGAATATCACACCAGGGCCATGGCAACGCCCAAAGGAATCCTCGAGTTAGAAAAACAATTATTAAATCATAAATCAGAATAAATGAACAAAGGTCTTATACTTATTGGCTTGATACTTTTTCAAGTTCAATTATTTGCCCAAGAAACGACTACTTCAAACAAGTCGTTTTCGCTAAAAGAAGCCATAGATCATGCCGTGAAAAACAATTACAGTGCGATAAATGCAAATCGGGATTACCAAGCCGCCAAACTTAAAAAGCAAGAAACGACCACTATGGGCTTACCTCAAATAAACGGAAATTTAGGCTATCAAAACACATTCGCCATTCAACAGCAAGGAATTGAAGCGCAAAATTTTAACCCTGCAGCTCCAGCAGATGCAATTGATGTAGTAGGTTTCGGACTAAAACACAACATGGTCGGTACGGTAACTTTAAATCAATTAATTTTTGACGGTTCCTATCTAGTCGGATTAGAATCGGCCAAAACCTACTTAAAAATTTCCGAAAATGCACAAAAGAAAACGGCGCAAGAAATTACCGAGTTGACTACAAATGCCTATGGAAATGTTTTAATGTCGGAAGAAAGCATAGCCATTATCGAGCGCAATCAAAAAACGCTGGAAAAAACACTTAAAGATACCCGTGAAACTTACAAAAATGGTTTCTTGGAAGAGGAATCGGTTGAACGTTTACAAATTACCTTAACGGCAGTAAAAAGTTCTTTAGATTATGCCAATAGAATGAAAACGATTGCAACCAATATGTTAAAATTATTAATGGGCATCGATTTAAATGAATCGATTACTTTAACTGAAAAACTAGATGTTTTAACTACTAATAATATAGACATAGCACTTTTAAATGAAAATTTTGAATTGCAAAACAATATCGATTATCAAATTGGGAAAAACTTAGAAGAATCGAAACGTTTACAACTGAAGTACGAAAAAAGCAAAGCCTTACCCTCTTTGTCGGCACAAGTTAATTTTGGATACAACACCTTTGGAAAAGAGTTTACCATGTTCAATTCGAATAACCGATGGTATAATTTCTCCAATCTTGGTGTTGGTTTAAACGTGCCTATTTTTAGCTCGTTTGCAAGACAATCTAGAACAGCTCAAGCCAAAATTGCCTTCGAACAAGCCAAAACAAAATTAATTGAAACAGAACAATCATTAAAGTTACAATATCAAAAAGCAAAAAGCGATTACGAATATAGTGTGGCACAATATAATTCGGCAAAAAGCACGTTACGATTAGCCGAACGTATTGAAAACAAACAAAGCATCAAATTCAAAGAAGGTTTATCCACCAGTTTTGAATTTACTGAAGCACAAAACCAATTGTTTTCTGCACAACAAAGCTACCTGCAAACCATGGTAGACATCATAAACAAGAGAGCAACCTTAGAAAAAATCATCAATAAATAATCCTATAAAGACACCTAAAATGAAAAAGATACTAATCCTAGCCATAACTTCAGTTATGTTGTTTTCTTGCAACGGGAATGAGGCTTCCACTTCAGTAGATCAATTAATCGAAGCTAAAAACTTTACCGAATTAAAAAAGAAAAGAGAATTACTTCAAGTAGATTTAACCAAAATCGACGCCGCTTTAGCAGCCGCAAACTCTAAAGCCGATGAAGCCTTGGTCGAAATAATTACAGTAAAAGACACCACTTTTAGTCACTATCTGGAAATCCAAGGAAATGTAGATACCAATCAAAACATTTTAATACAACCTGAAATGCCTGGAACCTTAGTTTCATTAAATGTAAAAGCAGGTCAAAGCGTACAAACCGGTCAAATTTTAGGAAAAGTCGACGACGGTGGAATGAGTCAGCAATTGGCCAGCATTCAAACGCAATACGAATTGGCTAAAACCACTTTCGAACGTCAAAAACGCTTGTGGGATCAAAAAATTGGTTCGGAAATTCAGTATTTACAAGCACAAACACAAATGATTAGTTTGTCTAAATCGGTAAATCAAATGAAAGCACAAATTGCAAAAACCTTAATCAAAGCTCCTTTTAACGGAGTGGTTGATGAAGTTTTTGTTGAAAGAGGACAAGTCGTTGCCGCTAGTCCACAAGGGTTAATGCGTATCGTTAACTTAAACCAAATGTATGTTAGTACCGCTGTACCAGAATCGTACGTTGGAAAAGTAAAAGTAGGTACTTCGGTGCAAGCTGCAATCACTTCTATTGGTAAAGAATATCAAGGAAAAATTCGTCAGATAGCTAAAACTATTAATTCTGCTAACAGAAGTTTTGGTATTGAAGTTAGCGTTCCAAATCCTGAAGGGTTATTACGCCCGAATCAAGTCGCAAAATTAAAAATTGTAGATTACACAAAAGCTTCTGCTATTGTAGTACCAACAACAATTATTCAGCAAGATGCTGACGGAAGTAAGTTTGTTTATATTGTTTCCGAAGCAAAAGCTAATGCTGGAGTGGCCAAAAAAGCCATGATTAAAGTCGGACAAAACGCAAATAGTGTGACCGAAATTTTATCCGGGTTACGCAAAGGAGACATCATCATTACCGAGGGTGCAAATACACTTTCAGAGGGTATGAAAGTATCGTTTTAATATTGAAATTGAGGGTTAGTCGATTGTTGAAAAAGGTTTTGTTGGTTTATTTCTTAGTATCCAAAAAGCTAACCTCCTCAATTTCAAATTTCAAAAATATAAAAGAAAACATATAATGGCACATCAACAAAAAGAATTTGGTATTTCAAGTTGGGCGGTAGACAACCGTGTAACTGTATACATCTTAACATGTATTATTGTTATTACAGGAATTTACGCCTATGTAACGATGCCACGTGAGGATTTCCCAGAAATCATCGAAAACAAAACCTATATTTCTTCTATTTTCCCTGGAAATTCTGCTGAAGACGTAGAAAAATTGGTTACAAAACCTTTAGAAGATAACATCAAAAATATCAGTGGGGTTACCAAAGTAACCTCAAGCTCGTTTCAAGATTACGGAATGATTATTATCGAATTTGAAGACGATATCACTGTAGAAGAAGCAAAAGCAAAGGTAAAAGACAAAGTCGATTTATCGAAAGCCGATACCGATTGGCCTACGATGGACAATGGCAGTAAAGTAGAACCGAGTGTCTTTACCATTAATATTGCCGAAGAAGTTCCTATTTTAAATATCAATCTTAAAGGAAATTATACCGCACAGCAGTTAAAAAAATATGGCGAATATCTGGAAGATGAAATCGAAGATATTTCAGAAGTGAAAGCAGTAGACATTCTTGGGGTAGATGACAAAGAAGTTGAAATCGCGATTGATGTTTATAAAATGAATGCCGCACAAGTGAGTTTTGATGATATTCAAAGTGCCGTTCGTTATGAAAACATGACCCTTTCTGGAGGAAATTTAGTAGCCGAAGGTTCTAGAAACAACATCAGAATTGTGGGAGAAATTTCAAATCCGAAAGAATTAGAAAACATAATTGTTAAATCTTACGGCGGATCAGTCTATTTAAAAGACATTGCTACGATCAACTTTAAAGAAAAAGAACGCACCACTTTTGCTCGGGAACACAATGAAGAAGTAGTCATGCTTAACGTAAAAAAACGTTCAGGACAAAACATGATTTCTGCTATAGAACAAGTAAAAGAAGTTATTAAAAAAGCACAAGAAAAGGTTTTACCAAAAGACCTAAACATCACGTTAACAAATGATCAATCTTCTCGCGTAGAACACCAAGTAGACGAATTAACCAATCACATCATATTTGGGGTGGTTTTGGTAATGATTGTATTAATGTTCACGATGGGATTACGTAATTCCTTGTTTGTAGGAGCCGCCATTCCATTATCAATCTTTATTGCCTTTACCTTGCTTTCGGCTATTGGAGTGACTATGAACACAATGGTTTTATTCGGTTTAGTAATGGGATTGGGAATGCTGGTAGATGATGGTATTGTGGTCGTCGATAACGTTTTTGCCAACATGAAAAAAGGAATGCCACGAATTCAAGCATCCAAAATTGGTATTGGCGAAATTGCTTGGCCGGTAATCTCCTCTACAGCAACTACTTTAATGGCCTTTTTACCTTTTGCCTTATGGCCAGGGACAATGGGGCAGTTTATGCAATATTTCCCGCTGACTCTTTCCGTAACTTTAGGAGCATCGTTATTTGTAGCAATGGTAGTAAATGCCGCTATGACTGGAGGTTCTATGGATATTGAAGACAAAAATATTTCCAGACAATCTGTCAAAAAAAATACTATTATTCTAGTTATTATCGGATTGTTATTTGTCATTCCAGGAAATCTTTACGACTCAAAATTAATGCGTGGTGTGGGACACTTATCATTAATTGCCGTAGCCTTAATGTGGTTATACCATTTAAAATTATACCAATGGACACAAGATTTTCAACATAGTTTTTTCCCAAAAATGGAGGAAAAATACAAAGAAATGTTAGCTAAAATCTTGAACAAAACCAATGCTTGGAAAGCTTTTGGAGGTATTGTTGCCATGTTATTTTTATCTATTTTCTTAGTGGTTTTATTTCCAACGAATTCGCTGTTTTTCCCAGAGAATATTCCAAATCAAGTTATCGCTTATATTGAATATCCTCAAGGTACCGATATTTCCAAAACAAACAAAGCTACTGCCTTTGTTGAGAAACAAGTGATAAACGTGTTAAACAAATATGTAGATCCAAACACAAAAAAGGATTTCTTAGCTGAATCTATTGTAGCACAAGTTGGTGTTGGAGCAACCAATCCACAAGTTGATTTAGGATCACAATCGGAAACCCCTCACAAAGGAAAAGTAACGGTAAATTTCTCAGAATTTAAATTCCGAAAAGGAATCAATACCGCCGATGTGATGGAAGAAGTTCGTGCTAAAATTAAAGCCATCCCTGGCGCTTCGGTAACGGTAGAAAAAGATGCCGCAGGTCCGCCAGCCGGATATCCTGTTAGTATCGAATTGAAAGGAACCAATTATGAAGAAATGCTGAAAGAAGCTGATAAAATGATTGCTTTCTTGAACAGCAAAAACATTCCTGGAATCGAAAAATTAAAAGTCGACATTAATAAAGAAAGCCCAGAACTAGAAGTTAAAATAGACAGAGCCAATGCTGGTAGTCTTGGTGCTTCGACAGGAATGGCAGGATTTACGTTACGTCGTGCGGTGTACGGACAAGAAATTTCTACTTTTAAAGAAGGAGATGATGATTACAATATTGTCATGCGTTTACAAGAAGACCAACGTAAAAATGAAAGTGTGTTGTTTAATCAACCCTTAACGTATCGTAATCCGAACAACGGACAGATCATGCAAGTGCCTATTTCTGCTATTGCTTCGACCGAAAAAACGAAAACATACAATCAAATTAAACGTAAAGATTACAAGCGTATCATGACAGTATACTCGAATGTACTGACTGATTATAATCCAAATGCAATTGTTGAAACCATCAAAACTGAATTAAAAGATTATAAGTTATCAGGAGATATCACTTTTTCTTTTTCGGGTGAACAAGAGCAACAAAGCAAAGAAATGGCATTCCTTATGTTTGCCTTATTCCTTGCAATCGCGGGTATTACAACAATTATCGTATTACAGTTTAATTCGGTTTCTAAAACATTGGTTATTATGTTTACTGTACTACTTAGTTTAAGTGGCGTGTTTTATGGTTACGTTATTGCGCGTATGGATTTCGTAGGATTAATGACCATGATGGGAATTATTTCATTGGCCGGAGTTGTAGTGAAAAACGGAATTGTATTGATGGACTTCTTTGTATTATTGATGGATAAAAAAGTAGCCGACAACCATTTAGAAACACACGATGATTTATCAATTGAGCAAATTAAAGAAGTAATTATCGAATCGGGTAAATCGCGTTTACGTCCGGTATTATTAACGGCATTAACGGCTGTTTTAGGATTAATTCCGTTAGCGATTGGATTAAACTTTGATTTCTTCGGATTAGTAACCGATTTTAACCCTCACTTTTACATGGGAGGCGATAATGTTATTTTCTGGGGACCATTGGCTTGGACGATTATTTTCGGGTTAACCTATGCTACCGTGTTAACATTAGTAATGGTGCCGGTTATGTTTTATTTGGTAAAAAGAACCAAGTATTGGTTACGTGATAAAAGAGAAAAACGTTTAGCAAAACTATAATAAAGCAAAAAACGTCTCGATAAATCGGGACGTTTTTTTATTGGTTTGGTTTGTTGGTTAATCTGTGGAGAATACCGGATTCGAACCGGTCACCTCTTGCCTGCCAGGCAAGCGCTCTAGCCAAATGAGCTAATCCCCCTTTTTCGATTCCAAATATACTATTTTTGTTGAGAAACCATAAAATTAATCTCACTTTTATTCACAACTTACACTTTTAATTAATCGTGCTTCAACAGATCCCTAAATTGGTATAGTATTCGCTCTAAAAGTGATAAATCCTCGGTAATAATTTCGGCAGCACCTCGCATTTCCTGTTGAAAAGGTATTTGTTTGTTATAACTGGTTTCCATTCCTTCTGGCAGGACCACATCAATCATTATATTCCCATCTTTATCAGGTACCAAAGAAATGTTATTTACTTTCCCTTTTAGAATCCCAAATTCACGGTCAGGAAAATTGGCTAACCTTATATTCACTTGTTGATTTACTTGTATTTTACCAGAGTTCAAAGAAGGTGCTTTCACTTTTCCAACAAACCCTCTTCCAGCCATGGGTACAATGGAGAAAACATTATCCCCTGTAGTAATCGTTTGATTTTCTACCCAAACTTGAGTAAAACTGACTTTTCCAGCAATTGCCGATTGCAACGTATAATTTAACTCCCAGTCTTTGATTGCTTTTTTTAATTGATAAAAAGACTGTGAAAGACTTCTGTCTAAATTTACACTTTCTTTGACATCGTTAATTACTGTTCCTTTTGTAGCTCTAGCATTTTCAATCAATGAAGATTTTAATTGAGAGATGGAAGTCAAAAGGTTTTTATAATTCTTCTCCGCTTGTAAATAATTCAATTTCTTAGTGTCGAATTCCTGAGAAGAAATTACCCCTTTATCATGGAGTTTTGCATATCTGGCAATATCATTACGCTGCAATTGAAGTTCCTGCTCATTAATTTCTTTTTGTTGCATAAGCAATGCAAGACGCTCCTTAATTTGTGTGCTTTCTGATTTTTGAGCATTTCCTTCAACTGCGTAGGGATGCAATGATTCATTTAAAGTATTGGCTACATAATCTTTTTGGAAGAGAGCATATGCACTTTCAATTTCTCCTAATTGAAGGTTTTTAAAAGTAGCAAAAGGAAACTCTTTTGAAGTCGATTTTTGAAATTTTTCCAATTCTTTTTTCAACCTGAAAACATCTTGATAGTTAGCCGAATTCTCAATTACAGCTAAGGGTGTATTTGCCAAAACCTGAGCTTTATCAGTCACCAAAATGGCTTGAATTCTTCCTGAAGTTTTTGCTATTAATTTTTCAGGTGGCACATTGGTAGTAATTATTATTTCCGCTCTTATTATATCGGGATATTTTAAAAACCAAGCGATGGAAAAAAACATTATTATAATTCCAAAAATCAAAACAGTCCCACATCGAATCATCCAATGTGGCACTTTTGTTAATATATCTTGTACTTCTTCACTACGAAGTTCGAAAGAAGTTTCTGAATTGTTTTCTACCATGTTAATTCCCTAATTGTAACTGATTGCGAACCAGTTCAAAATAATTTCCTTTTTGTTCTACTAAAGCCGAATGATTTCCCATTTCAATAATTTTCCCTTTATCGAGCACCACAATTTGATCGGCATTCATAACGGTACTTAGTCTGTGTGCAATGACCACTACTGTTTTGTCTTTGAAAAACAAATCCAACTTGCGCATAATTTCCTTTTCATTATTGGCATCTAAAGCCGATGTTGCCTCGTCAAAAAACAACATTTCAGGATTTTTATAGACGGCTCTAGCAATGAGTAAACGCTGCTTTTGTCCGGTGCTCATTCCTATCCCTTCCGAACCAATTTTGGTATTAAAACCCAATGGCAATCCGGAGATGTATTCTTTTATATTAGCAACATCGGCAGCATAAACGAGACGTTCTTTATCTATTATATCTACGCCAACGGCAATATTATGAGCGATAGTATCATTAAAAATAAAGCCTTCTTGCATTACCGCTCCAATATTATTTCGCCAAGCCTTTTGAGAAATATTTTTTAATTGGGCCTTTCCGATGTTTATTTCCCCGCTTTCTGGTTCATAAAATTTAAGCAGTAATTTCATTAAAGTGGTTTTTCCGCTTCCACTTACTCCTACAATCGCTGTTACTTTTTTGGCAGGAATTGTGAGGTTTAAGTTTTCGAGCACCGGAAGATCATTGCCTAAATATCGGTACGATACGTTTTTAATGTTGATATCTTCCTCAAGAGGCACCTCACTGGTTTGTAGCAATTCTTGTTGCACTTCGTCTTCTTTTTCATGAATTTCCGACAAACGAGCTAAGGATATTTTGGCATCTTGTAATTCTCTCACAAAACTTATCAGTTGTGTTACAGGCCCATTTAAACTTCCAACAATAGAACTTATGGCCATCATCATTCCTAAAGTAATTTGGCCGTCAATCACTAATTTGGCCGAAATAAATACGATAAAAATGTTTTTCAATTCATTAATAACCGAAGAACCGATCGTTTGTGTTTGTTCTAAAACCAACCCTTTCATGGACACTCGGAACAATCGGGCTTGAACATATTCCCAACCCCATCTTTTTTGCTTTTCTGCGTTATGGAGTTTGATTTCTTGCATGCCGTTAATGAGTTCCATCACTTTGCTTTGTTCTTGCGAAATTTCCGAAAATCGTTTATAATCTAAGACTTCTCTTCGTTTTAAAAACAAGGTAATCCATCCAAAATAAAGCAAACTTCCGATAAAAAAAACAGCAAAAATTTGAAGGTTATAATACGCCAAAACGCCACCCATGATTATCATGTTCACAACCGAAAACAAGACATTTAAAGAGGAAGTAGTTAGGATTTTTTCGATACGATGATGATCGTTAATTCGTTGCATGATATCCCCCGTCATTCTAACATCAAAGAAGGAAATGGGTAAATTCATCAATTTGATAAAAAAATCAGAAATTAAAGAAATATTGATTCGAGTGGAAAGATGTAACATAATCCAACCACGAATTAAATCTAAACCCGTTCTTCCTGCAAATAGGAATAATTGCGCAAAAAGAATAAGATAGATAAAATTCAGGTTTTGGTTTTGTATGCCGACATCTACAATACTTTGTGTTAAAAACGGGAAAATTAATTGCAACAAACTTCCGGCAAATAAACCGATGCTTAACTGGGTTAAAAACGATTTATAACGCCATACATACTGAGACAACATTCCGAAGCCCAAGCCTTTTTTCTCTTCCTTATCAAATTCCGATTGATAGAATTTTGGTGTGGGTTCTATTAATAATGCAATACCTTCTTCTGTAGCGTGAGTCGCATTATTTCCTATCCAAAACTTAATAAAATCTTTTTTATTGTATTCAATTAATCCGAATCCTGGATCGGAAATACGATAAACATCCTTTTTTAACTCGTATAATACGACATAATGCTCTTTATTCCAATGTAGAATACAAGGCAATGGCACTTCATCTAAGCTTTCCAAGTTTAATTTTACTCCAAGCGTTCGAAATCCAATTTTCTCAGCTGCATCACTTAAAAACAGCAAATTACTTCCTTCACGGGTGGTCTCACTAAAATCGCGTAATTGTTGGATATTAATCGTTTTCCCGAAATGTTTGGCTACTATTTTCAAACAGGTAGGCCCACAATCTTTAGTATCGGCTTGTATGTAGGATGGAAATTTTTTCAAAATAGTTTGTTTTATAACAAAAATAGGAAAAAACTGCCTGATAAATAAGGTGTTTTATAGTATACTTACAATTAACTACAGTCGTATCATTGTGCATTATAAATCGATTCATAAATATTAACATAAACTGCAGAAGATATCGCCACATCACAACTCATCACAATTGCATTTGCATGTGATTTTGTAATACCTTTATTTATGTCCTTCATCAGATAATTGTTGAGTACCATCAAAAATTTAAAAGGTTAAAACGCGATATTTACTATTTTCGTTGTGTTTTTTTATATGAATACTTGTTTCTATCAATGAGTATATTTGATTTTTTTGACCTTATTGAATTAATGTTTATTTTAAAATCTTCCTTATTAAAGCTATATTATAATTGAACTAAATAATTTAAATTAAGCCATTAGCCTAATCATGTAGTTTTTGATAATTTGTATGGCTCAACTTTACCTTTTTGAGAAGAAACAAAAATAAAAAACATAGATGAATTGAAAATTTCATAAAAATTGCTTTTGATGGATTCAAAACTAATGAAACAAAAAAAGGCTCGTATAAACCGAACCTTTTTTTTAAAACTAGTCAAATTATATTTCTAACTTATCATATTCAAAACTAAATTTGGCATCAAACCAATAATAATGTTTGCGGCCAATAATAAAACCGCAACAATCTTATAAACCAAAGGAATTGATGGGAATGATTGCTCACTGTTCTTTCCATACATGGCTAAAATGATTTTAAAATAGTAACCCACACTAACAATTGAACTTATAATAGCGACAATTACTAACACAATCCAACCGGTTTGCATGACTTGATTGAGCAAAAAGAATTTAGCAAAGAAACCAGACAAAATTGGAATACCGGCCATGGATAATAATGAAGTAGTTATTACAGCGGTTAACAAAGGATGGGTTTTTCCAAACCCGTAAAAAGTGTCAATGTTTTCTTTTTCTTTATCTTTCATAACATACAAAATAACGGAAAAAACAGCTAAACCAGCTACTGCATAAGAAGTTGCGTAATAAAATAATATGTCACCCGAATTGTTAGAAACCAACAACGTCATGATCATAAAACCTGCATGTGAAATCCCAGAAAAGGCCAACATACGCTTTACATTGTTTTGACGTAAAGCCATAATATTACCAAGCAACATAGAAGCCATCGCTACCACAACAATTATCATTTGAAACGTATACGTTTGGCTTGGAACCAAAATGGTCACCAATTTATATAACGTAGCAACCGCAATTACTTTGGCTAGAGTACTCATGGTTGTAGTAGTTAATATTGGAGCCCCTTCATAAACATCGGGAGCCCAAAAATGAAAAGGAACTGCTGCTACTTTAAACAACATCCCTATAACAACCATTAAAACACCAATATTGTACCACTGCGGGTATGCTTCCGTGTTTATTTTTTGATAAATAGCGATCAAATCAAAACTTCCTGTCGCACCATAAATAAGCGCAATTCCAAATAAAATAATACCTGAAGCAAAAGAGCCCATTAGAAAGTATTTCATACCGGCTTCGTTACTTCTTAAGTTTAATCGGTTACTTGCTGCTAAAATATATAATGCAATAGACAAGACTTCAATTCCTAAAAAGAACATGGCTAAATTTCCAAAAGAAACCATCGCAACACCTCCAGCAAGCATAAAAACTTTAATAGCCACAAAATCGGAGATATTAGGGATTCTATCTTTGTAAAATTCACGACTCATTGCTACTAAAACAATAGTAATTACAATGAACAAGCTTGAAAAAGCCACAGAAAACTTGTTCACAAACATCATATTGTTAAAGAACGTTCTGTTAATTGGATTAAATTCTGAAATGTTAAAGCCTAAAATCACCAACAATCCTAAAATAGTGATGGGTACAATGCCTTTTCTGACATTGAACATTTCCATAAGTAAACAAAGTACTCCTAATCCCGATATCGCTATTAATGTATTCATTTTATAAAATTTGTTATTTAAAGGGAGTAAAATCCACTTCAAATTATATCTAAATTATAGTCTATTAATTTTGGTTACAATTTCTTCTAACGCTGGAGTAATCAAATCTGTTATTGGTTTTGGAAACAATCCAAAAAACAATAATACTACAATAATCAAAACAAAAACAATAGTCTCTTGAGTTGTTACTACAGCAAAAACACGTGAATCCTTATCGCCAAGCATTACTTTTTTAAACATATTCAACATGTAAACAGCTCCTAAAATAATAGTTGTTCCTGCAATTATAGCAAACCAAATATTGACATTATATAAACTGTACAGTAGTGTAAATTCACCCACAAAATTAAAAGTTGACGGCAACGCAACCGATGCTAACATCACGATCATAAACAAGGAAGCAAATTTAGAATCTTGAATTCTAATTCCACCCATTTCGGCAATTTCTTGTGTTTGAAAACGTCTTTCGATTACTTCTGCGGCAAAGAACAAACCAACAACCACAAATCCGTGCGCAATCATTTGCAAAACTGCACCACGTAAACCGTCAATAGACAAACTATAGGCTCCAGCAGCAATCAATCCCACGTGGGCTAACGAAGAATACGCTAATAATTTTTTTAAATTTCTTTGTTTCAAAGCTACTATAGAGCCATAAACTACCCCTACTACACTTAAGGCAATAAAAATATTCATGTACGTTTTAGCAGCCATTGGTGCCAAAGGCAATTGCCAACGAATCACACTGTACAATCCCATTTTTAACATAATCCCTGAAAGCAACATTGTACCTACAGCCGGTGCTTTTTGATAGGTGTTGGCCTGCCAGGTGTGGAAAGGGAAAATTGGAATTTTAATTGCGTAAGCTAAAAAGAAGGCTAAGAAAATCCAAAATTGCTCTTGAAAAGTTAATCGAATGGCATATAAATCTTCAATTTTTAATGAACCTGCTTTTTGGAACAAATAAATAAAGGCTACCAACATAAATAAAGAACCCGCCAGTGTGAAAACAAAGAATTTTACAATGGCTCTTTTTCTTTCTTCTGCATCTCCATTACCCCAAATTAAGGCAATAAAATAAATTGGAAGCAATGCTAATTCCCAAAAAATATAGTATAAGAAAGCATCGGCGCTTAAAAAAGTACCAATCATGGCAAAGGACATAAATAATACTAAAGCATAAAATGTCTTGCTGTTATTGTATTGATTTCCGAAGGAAGAAAATATAATTATTGAGGTTAAAAATGTCGTCAAAAGTAACATCGCTAATGACAAACCATCTACTTTTAAGGCAATAAATATATTCGGATTGGTAATCCATTGTGAATTAAAGCTTGGGTTAATACCGGCGTTATGTAAATTCAAAATATAAATTGAAAATACTGCCGATGCCAAACTAAAAATAAGTGCTACTTTTTTAGCTAATTTATCTCCAGCAAAATAAGTCGCTACCGCTCCAAATAATAAAAGAATGAGTATAAAAGATACGTTCATTATGTTGTAAGTATTAAACTAAAAATAAATAAATTAAAATCGAAGACAATCCCAAAACAAAAGCGAAAAGATACACACCTACACTTCCATTTTGCACTAATTTTCCTTGATTTCCAATGGAATTCGTTACTTTTCCTAAACCAAATAAAAATTCAGAAACAGCAGTTTCGATATATTTTCTAAAGAAATGTGACAATTTATGTAACGGATTTACGAATAACGTTTCATACGCTTCATCCACATAAAACTTATTATACAAAACTTTTGCAATTCCTTTGATCTCGGAATCTTGAGCAGGAATTTCTTGTCTTTTGATGTATTTTGAATAAGCAATCCCGATTCCAACCAAAGCTCCAATCGTAGCAATTCCCATTAACATATAGGCCGTTCCATCTAAATGATGTGCTTCGTGTGCTTTGTGGAATAATGGAGCTAAATAATGATTCAACCAGCTGTTTCCTGGCAAACTAATCAATCCACCAATAGCAGCCAAAATCGCTAATATTACAAGCGGAATAGTAATTAACGCTGGACTTTCATGCAAATGATTTTTTTGATGTTCGGTTCCTCTAAAATCATTGAAGAACGTTAAATACATCAATCTAAACATATAAAAAGCAGTCATGATGGAAGCGATAGAACCCACAACCCATAGAATTGTATTTCCGTGGAAAGCGGTCATTAAAATTTCATCTTTCGACCAGAAACCAGCGAAAGGAAAAATTCCGGAAATCGCTAATGTTGAAATCATCATTGTCCAAAACGTAATTGGCATCGCTTTTTTCAAGCCACCCATATTTCGCATGTCTTGTTCCCCATGTAAGGCATGAATCACCGATCCAGAACCCAAGAACAAACACGCTTTGAAGAACGCATGTGTGATTACGTGGAAAACCGCTACTTCATAGGCTCCCAAACCTAACGCTAAAAACATTAAACCTAATTGAGAAACCGTAGAATAGGCCAATACTTTTTTGATGTCGTTTTGCACCAATCCGATTGCTGCGGCTACAATGGCTGTTGAAGCACCAATTACGGCAATTATTGTTTGAACATTTGGCGCCAAATCAAACACAAAATTCAAACGGGTTACCATAAAGATACCAGCTGTTACCATCGTGGCAGCGTGGATTAACGCCGAAACAGGGGTTGGTCCCGCCATCGCATCTGGCAACCAAGTATACAAAGGAATTTGTGCTGATTTTCCTGTTGCTCCAATGAACAAACATAGCGCGGCAACTCCTATTAAAGTAGTATTAGTCGCAGATAATTCTTGTGAAAAGATATCTCTGGCAATCACCATATAATCAACACTTCCGAAGATATAGGCCAGAATAAAGATTCCGATTAATAATCCTAAATCTCCAATACGGTTCATGATGAACGCTTTTTTGGCCGCATCGTTATAGTCTTGGTTTTTATACCAAAATCCGATAAGTAAATACGAACACAATCCAACACCTTCCCAACCAATGAACATCACTAATAAGTTACTTCCCATTACCAATGTAATCATAAAGAAAACAAACAGATTTAAGTACGCAAAAAACTTGTGCATGTTCTCATCGTCGTGCATATAGCTCACCGAATACATGTGAATTAAAGTTCCAATTCCAGTTACGAACAACAACCAAAGTAAAGAAAGTTGATCTAATAAAAAGGACATGTTCACTTGAAAACTTTCTAAGGAAATCCAAGGAAAAAGATTAATTTGAATTGATTTTCCTGTAGATTGCAACTGCATAAAAAAGTAAGTCGTTGCAAAAAAAGAAATCAAAATTGAAAGCGTACCTAGCAATCCAATAAAACCTTTACCTGCTTTTTTTCCAAAAAAGATATTAGCAAGGAAACCAAAAAATGGTGCTAATACTAATACTAAAGCTAAATTTTTTTCCATTAGTATTTATCCTTTTAAATTTTTTAAATTATCAATATCAATTGATCCTGTATTTCTGAAAATCGAAACCAAAATCGATAAACCAACCGCTACTTCTGCCGCAGCAACCGCCATCGAGAAAAACACAAACACTTGTCCTTGTGCATCTTGATGATAGGTTGAAAAAGCCACTAGAAGCAAATTCACTGCATTCAGCATAATTTCGATAGACATAAACATGATGATGGCATTTCGGCGGTATAACACTCCGAAAGCCCCTATACAAAACAGCAAAACTGATAAGTATATGTAATTTTCAATTCCTATTTGTTCTAATATATTTTGCATCTTACTGAATTGAAGTTGATTTTTTAGACAATAATACGGCTCCAATCATAGCTACTAATAACAATACAGAAGCAAATTCAAAAGGAACCATGTATTCATTAAGTAGTACATTACCCAATACTTTTATCGATTGATAATCTTGACCAGATTGTTTGTAAGAATCAATAATTGGCATTGTTTTGACGAACGTAGCTAAAAGCACAAAAGCCAATAATCCGAAAGCGATAGCTGCCGAAATCTTTGACAATAGGTTTTTATTAGGTTCATTTTCTTTATTGAGATTCATTAACATAATGGTAAAAAGGATTAGAACCATAATGGCACCAGCATACACAATAATATGTACTAAAGAAAGAAACTGTGCATTAAACATTAAATAATGACCCGCCACACTAAAGAAACATAATACTAAATAAATCGCACTATGAATTGGATTTTTACTAACAACCGTCATAAATCCTGTAGCTAAAGTAATAGCCGCTAAAATATAGAATATAGTAAGTATCGACATATTAGTTAACTGATTTAGAATTTTTAATCGCCATCTCAAGAGGCATTACCAACTTATCTTTTCCGTAAATGAAATCTTCACGATTCGAAGCTGATTTTACAATCACTTTCGATTCGGTTAAGTAAATGGCGTCTTTGGGACACGCTTCTTCACATAACCCACAAAAAATACAACGCAACATATTGATTTCATATACCGACGCATATTTTTCTTCGCGGTACAAGTTTTCTTCTCCTTTTTTACGTTCAGCTGCGGTCATCGTAATCGCTTCAGCCGGACAAGCCACAGCACACATTCCGCATGCAGTACAATTTTCTCTTCCGAATTCATCGCGTTTTAACATATGTTGTCCACGATATACCGGACTGAACTCACGTTTTTGTTCTGGATATTTAATGGTTACCTTTCTTCGGAATAAGTGTTTGATGGTAATAACCAAACCCTTCGCAATGGCAACTATATACAGACTTTCTAAGAAGCTCATCTTTTTGTTAGAGACTTCTTTTTTTCTTCCTGATAATGAAATGGTATCTAATGACATTTATTATAAGTATTTATCAGCTATGATTATGATAATTCCGGTCAATACTATATTCGCAATCGCTAACGGAATTAACATTCTCCAACCTAAATTCATTAATTGATCGTATCTAAAACGCGGTATGGTCCAACGAATCCACATATAAAAGAATATGAAGAAACAGATTTTTGCAAAAAGCACCACAATTCCAAGGATACTGGCTATGTTTGCTCCTACGTTTTCAGCCATCCAGTCCATACCTGGATAATTGTAAGCTCCAAAATAAAGGATCGATAAAATGGCAGACGAAATGAACATGGCTGCATATTCCCCAAACAAATAGAATCCCATTTTCATAGAAGAATATTCAGTGTGGTGACCACCAATAAGCTCGGCTTCACATTCTGCTAAATCGAAAGGCGTTCTGTTGGTTTCTGCAAAAGAACACACTAAAAAGATTAGAAAACCTACCGGTTGGTAGAAAATATTCCAATTTATTCCGTGTTGTTGAGCAGCAATTTCTTTTAAACTCAAGGTCCCACTCATCATGATTAATGCGATGATCGATAAACCCATAGCCACTTCATAAGAAATCATTTGAGAAGAGGCACGAAGTGCACTCATTAACGAGTATTTATTGTTGGATGCCCAACCTCCAATCATAATTCCGTAGACACTAGTCGATAAAACTGCAAACACATATAATATGGCGACATCAATATCGGTTGCCTGAAGAATTACGGTACGGCCAGCAATTTCAAGCGAATCACCCCATGGCAATACTGCGCTGGTAATTAATGCCATACTCATAGAGATGGCTGGTCCTAATATGAATAAAAATTTATTAGGCGTGTCGGGCATGAATTCTTCTTTAGAGAAAAGTTTCAAACCATCTGCTAACGGCTGAAACAATCCGAATGGTCCTGCTCTATTAGGTCCTACACGATCTTGAAGCCACGCGGCTACTTTACGTTCTGCCCATGTAGAATACATTGCCATTACCATTGTAATCGCAAAAATTACGGTAATAAATATCCCTTTTTCTATAATAATTGCACTGTCCATTTCTTATTGTTTTGAATTTTCAGTGTTCTCTAGAGGAACATTGGTCATACTAATTTTTTTACGATCTTCCTCACGTCCCAAAAGAATTTGATCTTCTGTTTTGATTTCTACTTTTGGAGCGTGAAGCGCATAGTTGTTTCGGTTGATTACCGAAGTTTTCTCGAACGTTCGAGGTCCTTCAATAGTCCAATCCTTAACATCTTTCTTATCGAAACGGCAGGTATTACAGATGAATTCTTCCACTTCGTGGTACTCATCTTTACGTCCTGTTACCCTTTGAATTTCGTTACCGAACATCCAAACGGTTGTTTTTCCACAACATTTGTCACAATCTCTGTGGGCATTATAAGGTTTACTAAACCAAACTCTCGATTTGAATCGGAAGGTTTTATCGGTTAAAGCACCAACAGGACACACATCAATCATGTTTCCGGACATTTCGTTATCAATGGCTTTAGAAATACAAGTCGAAATATTCGCATGATCGCCACGATCCATTACACCGTGCACACGTTTATCTGTTAGCTGATCGGCTACTTGAACACAACGTTGGCATAAAATACAACGGTTCATATGCAATTGAATGTTCGGACCGATATCTTCTGGTTCGAATGTTCTTTTGGTTTCGATAAAACGCGTTTCAGATTTTCCGTGTTCGAAGCTTAGATTTTGTAAATCACACTCTCCTGCTTGGTCACAAACTGGACAATCAAGCGGATGGTTGATTAGTAAAAACTCGGTTACTGATTTACGAGCTTCTTGTACTCTAGGTGAGGCTTTGCTGGCTACTTCCATACCATCTTGACAACCCGTTACACAAGAAGCAACTAATTTAGGCATTGGTCTTGGATCGGCCTCGCTTCCTTTGGTAACATCTACCAAACAGCAACGGCATTTCCCACCACTTCCTTCTAATTTTGAATAATAGCACATGGCTGGTGGCACTACTTCTCCACCAATCATACGAGCAGCTTGCAGGATTGTTGTTCCTGGTTCGACTTCTATCGATTGACCGTCTATTGTTACTTTCATATCTATAAATATGTCACTCCTATGGAGCTTTAATATTCTTAAACTGTTTGTTTTGCGACTAAATGACGAACTTTTTCAAAAGGCTCATTCACAAAGTGCTCTCTATTTTTAATTTTTTCTGGGAAACGAACATGGTATTCAAATTCTTCTCTGAAGTGACGAATAGCGGCTGCTACCGGCCAAGAAGCCGCATCTCCTAATGGACAAATCGTATTTCCTTCAATTTTGGATTGAATGCTCCATAACAATTCGATATCCTCTTCACGACCGTGACCGTTTTCGATACGGTGCAAAATTTGCTCCAACCAACCAGTACCTTCACGGCAAGGCGTACATTGACCACAAGATTCATGGTGGTAGAAACGAGCAAAATTCCAAGTGTTACGAACAATACAAGCCGTATCATTGTACACGATAAATCCACCTGAACCTAACATCGAACCTGTTGCGAATCCGCCATCCGATAAAGATTCGTAAGACATCAAACGATCTTCACCGGCTGCTGTTTTGTAAATCAAATGGGCAGGCAAGATAGGCACCGAAGAACCTCCTGGCACTAATGCTTTTAGAGGACGATCGTTCATCATTCCGCCTAAATACTCATCAGAATTCATGAACTCTTCCACAGAAAGACCCAATTCGATTTCATATACTCCAGGATTTTTAATATGTCCTGATGCCGATATCAATTTTGTTCCTGTAGAACGACCAATACCAATTTTAGCATATTCTTCTCCGGTGTTTAACACAATCCAAGGCACAGCGGCGATAGATTCGACATTATTCACCACTGTAGGGTTTTGCCATAATCCTTTAACCGCTGGAAAGGGCGGTTTGATACGAGGATTTCCTCTTTTTCCTTCCAACGATTCAATAAGTGCAGTTTCTTCTCCACAAATGTAAGCTCCTGCACCAACATGAACGTACAATTCTAAATCGTAACCTGAACCCAATATATTTTTTCCTAACCAACCGGCAGCTTTTGCTTCGGCGATAGCTCTTTCTAAAATTTTATATACCCACATATATTCTCCACGAATGTAGATATACGAGAGG
>JAGORP010000112.1 GCA_018062725.1 Flavobacterium sp. | reverse complement strand
AGCTAGTTGAATTCTGTTTTCGGTAATTACTTCAGTTCCATAAACAAATTTGAATAATTCTTGATAATACCCAATTCCTTGAAGTCTTGTAATTAAGTCATCAAACGATAAATCGCCACCAGTACCACTAAATCCCATTTCTCCATGATCCTTAATTGGCATCGTGGTTTGTAATTCAAGAGACCCCGCACGTTCGTCCCAAAAGAATTTAGATTCAACGGCAAATCTAGTATTGATTAATCGCATGGAATGTCTCCCTGTTGTACCATTTACTCCAGTACTCGCCACATTGGTATCACTAAAGGCATTGGATTGCTGATGACAACTAGCACAGGAAATCGTATTGTTAGAAGATAAATTAGTATCATAAAAAAGTACTCTACCGAGAGTGGCTCCTTTATTAGAAACTGGATTTGCTGTTCCGTTGCGCTTTCTTATATAGGGTGGTATGTATTGATTAGCGTAATTGGAAAGACTATTCAAATTTAATTTATCGCCAAAAGCAGCTTCCACATTGGGATAACTAACGGTTGGAGTAATGGGAACATATTGTGTATCATCGGAATCACTGCAAGAGGAAGTAATCCCAATTCCAAGTAGCATACAAATAGAAACAAATAGTTTTTTCATATTAGGTTGATTTTGTTATGTGTTGGACTACTAAATTTCAAAATGGTTTAATCAAAATTTTAAATTTTTTCTTTTGCACAAAAAATGTAAAGTATTTCTATATTTGTTTCACCAAAAATTAATTAAAATAGAAATACGTTTAATATGAAATTATTAGAAGGAAAAGTAGCAATTATAACTGGTGCCAGTAGAGGTATTGGTAAAGGTATTGCTGAAGTTTTTGCAAAAAATGGTGCTAATGTAGCTTTTACATATAGTTCTTCTGCTGAAAGCGCAATGGCTTTAGAAAATGAATTAACAGCTTTAGGAATTAAAGCAAAAGGATATAAATCGAATGCTGCCGACTTTAATGAGGCTCAAAAATTAGTTGATGACGTTTTAGTCGACTTTGGAAACATTGATATTCTCATCAATAACGCCGGAGTTACAAAAGACAACTTGCTAATGCGAATGAGCGAAGAAGATTTTGATGCTGTAATTGAAATCAATTTGAAATCTGTTTTCAATATGACAAAAGCCGTTCAAAAAACCATGTTAAAAAACCGTGCAGGTTCTATTATTAACATGAGTAGTGTTGTAGGTGTTAAAGGAAATGCAGGTCAGGCGAACTATGCCGCTTCAAAAGCAGGTATGATTGGCTTTACAAAATCTATCGCTTTAGAATTAGGCTCTCGTAACATCCGTTGCAACGCAATTGCTCCTGGTTTCATCGAAACGGAAATGACTGCCAAATTAAATGAAGATGTAGTACAAGGTTGGAGAGATTCTATTCCATTGCGTAGAGGTGGTTCACCAGAAGATATTGCGAATGCCTGTGTGTTCTTGGCATCAGACTTAAGTGCTTATGTGACTGGTCAAGTCTTGAATGTAGACGGAGGAATGTTAACTTAATTTAAAAATTTAATGATTAAAAAAATTAAAGATTGTGATAGATTAAATCTTTAAATTCTTTAATCTTTTAATTCATAAAAATGCCGATAAACACAATTTTACTTTTATTATTAGCTGTAATAGTAGCTGCTGGAATTGCCTTTTATCAATATTTATATAGAGCCAATTACAAATCGAAACTGAATTTGTTTTTGGCTTTTTTGCGTTTTTCGGCTATTTTTCTTATTTTGTTGTTGTTAATCAATCCAATAATTTCTAGAAAAACATACGAAACACAAAAAACACCTTTACCCATTGTGGTTGATAATTCGGAATCGATTTTGTTTTTAAATCAGTCTCAAAAAGCTAAAGAAATTGCTGATTTAATTGCTCAAGACAACGATTTACAGGATAAATATGAAATTAAGCGCTTTAGTTTTGATGCTGATTTTTATTCTGATAAGTCTTTAGATTTTAAAGGAAATCAATCGAATATTTACAAGGTTTTTGAAAATAGCAAGCAATTGTATCGCAACCAAAATCATCCTTTGGTCTTACTAACCGATGGAAATCAAACCCAAGGAAGTGATTATGTGTTCAATACTCCAACAAATACAAACGTATTTCCAATAGTTTTAGGCGATACCATTGAACACTTAGATCTTAAAATTACGCAGCTCAATGCGAATAAGTATGCTTTTTTAAAGAATAAATTCCCTGTTGAAGTGTTTCTAAATTATAGTGGAAACAAACCTATTACTGCAACATTTAGAATTCAAACCGGAAAATCGACTGTTTTTAAACAAAATATTGCTTTTTCAGCCTCACAAAAATCGGTTAATCTTTCTGTTTTACTCACAGCAAATAGTGTAGGAGTGCAACTCTACAAAGCAGTCCTATCTACTGCCGAAAATGAAAAAAATAACTATAATAACGTTAAAAACTTTGCGGTTGAAGTGATTGACCAACGTACTGAAATTGCACTTGTTTCTTCAATACTTCATCCTGATTTAGGGACTTTGAAACGTAGTATCGAATCTAATGTGCAACGTAAAGTAACATTAGTTAAACCAAACAATTTCAAATCATTACAAAATTACAATATAGTTGTTTTATACCAACCAAACAGTGAATTTAAATCCGTTTTAGGTCAGATTAAAAGTGCAAAAATGAACACTTTTATTATTACTGGTTTGAGCACCGATTTCAATTTATTAAATCAGATACAAGACGATTTTGATTTTAGAATGTCGAATCAAAAGGAAGATTATTCGGCAGACTTTAATAAACAATTTAATTCTTTTGCGGTCGATAATTTAGGTTTTGAGCAATTTCCACCGCTTGAAAATCCTTTCGGAACCATTACTCCTAAAGGAAATAGTACGTCTTTATTACAAGCGAGAATTCGTACAGTTTCAACAGAAAATGCATTGTTTTCTTTTACGGAAAATGGAGCACACAGAAATGCCTATCTTTTTGGAGAAAATATCTGGAAATGGCGTATGGAAAATTATTTAAAAGAGAAGTCATTTGAAAAATTTGACCTTTTTTTAGATAAAACCATTCAATATTTGACCTCGAATACCACAAAGAAAAATTTAATCGTGACACATGAAAACTTCTATAACTCAGGGGAAACGATTACTATTTCAGCCGAATATTTTAATAAAAACTATGAGTTTGATGAAAATGCACAATTAACCATACAACTCAAAAATAAAGCTACAAACTCTTTAAAAGTTTATGATTTTTCAAAAGGGAGTTCTGATTATCAAGTTTCATTTCAAGATTTGGAAGCAGGCACGTATAGTTTCACGGTCAAAGAAAAATCATCCAATTCACAATATGCAGGAGTTTTTCAAGTATTGGACTTTGATGTTGAGAAACAATTTGTCAATGCAGAAGTTGCCCGTTTAAAACAATTGGCTGAAAACACTCAGGGTAAAGCTTATTTCCCTTCCGAAGTACAAAATTTGATCACTTTTTTAAAGCAAACAGAACAATACAAACCTGTTCAAAAAGAGTTAACCACTAAATCACCACTAATTGATTGGATTTGGGGTTTAATCCTAGCTGTCGTTTTATTAGCTTCTGAATGGTTTATTAGAAAATATAACGGATTGCTATAATCATTTCTGATAATGTTTCTTTTTTAACTGAGACGATGACGTTTGATAAAAAGCAATGGTTTCTTTGACCAACATCTCGGTTGGCTTTTCAACAGATTTTTCTTCATATTCAATTGTAAACCTTGAATCGATACCTTTTTTTGGATGCGGAATGAGTTCAAACTGTTTTGCCTTTTGTTTCGGTGAAATCACGGTTAATTTATTTTGCTCAATCAGTCCCAAATCTTGATAAGTTGCAATTAAGGCACGCTCTTCAAAATTACTTTTCAAAACATCTTGACCATAAAACTTTGAGTTATAGTCGAAATTTAATTTTCCAAATAAAGTAGGCATAATATCAATTTGTGACATTAGTTTTGAGGTAATTTCGGGTGCCTTTCCTGGTTCAAAAATTAGGGCAGGAATGTGGTATTTATCTAATGGTAACTCAGTTTTTCCGGCACTGGAAGCACAATGATCGGCCAAAATAACAAATACCGTATTTTTATACCAATCTTGTTTTTGTGCCTGCTTAAAAAATTGCTTTAAAGCAAAATCGGTATATAAAACACCACCTTCCCTCATTTTATATTTTGGAGAAATTGCGATTTTTCCTTCCGGATACGTAAAAGGACGGTGATTACTGACAGTCATCCAATGATTAAAGAATGGTTTACCCGTTTTTGCTTCTTCATTCATGGTTTTAATTGCTTTGTTTGCCATATCTTCATCACAAACTCCCCATACATTAGAAAATGTAATTTCTTCTGGTTTTAGACTTTTTTTATCTACGATATCATAACCGTTTCCGCTAAAAAAATCCTCCATGTTGTCAAAGTAGGCATCTCCGCCGTACAAAAATTTCACTTGGTACCCTTTTTCTTTAAAAACACTTGCTGTTGAAAATTTGTTTTTGTTGTCTTTCCTTTTTACTATACTTTCTCCAGGAGAGGGTGGCAAACAAAGAGTAACAGCTTCAAGACCACGAATAGTTCTATTTCCAACCGCATATAAATTGGTAAATTGATGACTTTTTAGAGCTAAACTGTCTAAAAATGGTGTGATTTCATACGGATTTCCATAACATTTCATAAAATCGGCACTAAAACTTTCAATGGTAATTAAAACTACATTTTTACGTTTTTCAGGAGAAATGGAATTAATATGACGAGTCGTTGATGCACCTTTTATTTCTGGAATTTGAACTTTAAGCAAGGTATAAGCTTCATTTTCAGGTAATGTTTTGTAAAATTTATCATAATCCAATTCACTATTCATAAAAGCCGAATAAAATCGATACAAACCATTCGCTTGTAATTCATTAGCAAAAACATTAGTTGAAGTTTCTTGTTTTGCCAAAATAGGAAGGAGAAAAAGCGCCAAAGCAAAGAAAATACTATAAACTCCAGTCATTTTGAGTTTATCTGTAAACGAAGGAAGATGGTTTAAAAACTCTTTAGATTTTTTTACAATGAAATAAGTTATGAAAGATGTAATCAGACCAACACTTGCAAAAAGGGGTACAACAGGATATGATTCCATGATGTTTTTAATAACTTCGTTGGTATAAACCAAATAATCAACCGCAATAAAATTATAACGAACACCGAATTCATTCCAAAAAAAGTATTCACTTAACGCGTTTTGAACCATTACCAAAACAAAAAGGAATACGGCAAAAGAAAACAATCCCAAACGAATCTTATCTCTGTATTTTGGGAAAAACAATATTAATCCGAATAATACAGTTTTCAATCCAATTAGCCCAATTCCGATTTCGGGTAACGAACCACCATATTCATTCAAAATAGTATTAAAAAAAGACACATAAAGGAATAAGGATAATAAAGTTCCAAAAATTATATACCCCCAAGGTTTCTCATATTTTGAGTTTGATAAAAAAATCAAATACAACCATAAAATAGCACTAGCTAAGATAAATACAAGACTATCCGAGACTAATCCAGTAAAGAAAATTTTACCCACTTCTTTCCAACTAAAATTGGCTGTTGTGATAGGATGAAACATTAAAACAGTCCTTAAAATCAAACTAATAGCAATGTATACTCTAAAAAGCTGATAAAATGGGGATGATTTTTGAAAATACTGCATTCTTCTTTTTTTTTCAAAAGTATAACTTTTATTCTTTCATTCGTGTGATAAATATCACATTCTCAGTATTAAAAAAATAAGTATATTTGAGGTATAACCAATCAAACTTAAATTTATGAACGACGCACATTTACACATGATTGTAAATCATTTTCCAATCATTGGATTATTTTTCGGAATAGCTATTTTAGTATTCGGAATTTTTAAAAAGAATCCACTAGTTTTAAATATAGCTTATGTCATTTTTATTTTTTGCATGATAATGGGCCAAATTTCTATGTTTACTGGTGAAAATGCCGAAGATATAGTCGAAAATTTGGGTATTTCTCACGATTTAATTCATGAACATGAAGAATTAGCAGAAGCATTTATGAAAGTAATGTATTTCTTAGGATTAGCTTCGATTTTAGGCCTTTTTGCAAATAGTAAAAAACATAGCAAAGCCTCGGTATTATCCTATTTGATCTTAATTATTAGTGTAGTGGCGGTCCTTTTATCCAAATCTGTTGGTACTTCTGGAGGTGAAATTAGACATACAGAAATTCGTTCTGATGCCTCAAATACTTCCACTAAAAGTAATTTAGAAACCCACGAAATAGAAGATTAATTATGAGTGAAACCAATTTTGATAACTATTTGGATTCCCATTATATTCATCGAAGTAATTGGCTTCGTGCAGCCGTTTTAGGAGCGAATGACGGAATCTTATCCATTTCAAGTATTGCCATTGGAGTGGCAGCAGCTAGCGATACACGTGAAGCTATTGTTTTAGCAACTTTAGCAGGTTTAGTAGCGGGAGCCTTATCGATGGCTGCTGGTGAATATGTTTCGGTTAGTTCTCAAACTGATGTTGAAAAATCAGACATAGAAAGAGAGAAAAAAGAACTCAAAGAAATGCCTGAAGTAGAACTTCAAATTTTAGCTCAAATCTATGAAAAACGAGGTTTGAAAAAAGAAACAGCACTTCAAGTAGCCAAAGAATTAACCGAATTTGATGCTTTAGGCACACATGTCAGAGATGAAT
>JAGORP010000018.1 GCA_018062725.1 Flavobacterium sp. | reverse complement strand
AGAAGGAGCTGTAGCGGCACCAACTGCAGGATTGCACTTCTCTAAACATTTGATGAAACGTTTAGAAATTAAAGGTGTCGATTTTGCTGAGGTAACCTTACACGTTGGTTTGGGTACTTTTAACCCAGTAGAAGTGGAAGATTTATCGAAACACAAAATGGATTCGGAAGAATTAAAAATTACACAAGAAGCTTGTGATAAAGTGAATAAAGCCAAAGCGAACAAAAAACGGGTGTGTGCTATTGGTACAACAACTATGCGTGCTCTAGAAAGTTCGGTTTCTTCTAATAAAACGTTAAATGCATTTGAAGGTTGGACGAATAAATTCATTTTTCCTCCTCACGACTTTAGTTTGGCCGATTGTATGGTGACAAATTTTCACACTCCGAAATCAACATTATTAATGATGATTTCTGCTTTCTGTGGACACGATTTAATGCGTAAAGCTTACGACGAAGCGATCAAAGAAGGATATAAATTCTATTCTTACGGTGACGCGATGTTAATCTTATAGTCATTGCGAGGAACGAAGCAATCTAGAATCCCAATCTTTTAGGTTGGGATTTTTTGTACGCCATCCTAAACTTTGTAAGATAGTTACTTTGTTCCTTTATAACTTTTTCAATACTTTTACATTTCAAAATAAAAAAAAATGTCATTTCAAAATACACTCGAATTTGCGCAACAATTAGATGCAAAAGATGAATTAAAAGCGTACCGAAACGAATTCATTTTTCCGCAGCATAACCATAAAAATGTCATCTATTTTACTGGAAATTCCTTAGGATTACAACCCAAAAGAACTCAAAAATATGTAGAAGAAGTGATGGCCGATTGGGCAAATTTAGCCGTTGAAGGACATTTTTACGCTGAAAAACCTTGGTGGGATTATCAAGAACGTTTTGCCGAACCTTTAAGTAAAATTGTGGGTGCCAAACCCTCCGAAGTAACAGTAATGAACACCTTAACGGTAAACCTTCACTTACTTATGGTGTCGTTTTACCGTCCTACCAAATTGCGATACAAGATCATTTGTGAAGAAAAAGCATTCCCTTCCGATCAATATATGTTTCAAAGTCAAGTACAACATCACGGTTATGATGTGAATGACGCCATTGTCGAAATTAAAAGAAGAGAAGGAGAGCACAATATTCGTTTGGAAGATATAATTGCCAAAATAAATGAAGTGGGAGATGAATTAGCACTAGTGTTAATTGGTGGCGTGAATTATTATACGGGTCAGGTTTTTGATATGAAAGCTATCACCGAAGCCGGACACCAAGTAGGAGCAAACGTGGGCTTCGATTTGGCACACGCGGCTGGAAATATAAAATTGGAACTGCACGATTGGAATGTCGATTTTGCGGCTTGGTGTTCGTATAAATATATGAATTCTGGACCTGGAAATGCTTCGGGTTGTTTCGTGCATGAAAAACATCATCATACTAATTTACCACGTTTTGCAGGTTGGTGGGGACATAACAAAGAACGTCGATTCAAAATGGAGCCTACTTTCGATCCTGTACACGGTGCCGATGGTTGGCAAGTAAGTAATTTGCCAATATTATCTTTAGCACCTTATTTAGCTTCGGTTGAAATGTTTGCCGAAGTTGGAATGGATAAATTGATTCAAAAACGCGATCAAATTACTTCGTATTTAGAATTCATTTTGCATGAAATTGATGCTGAAATCCCGGGTACTGAATTTGAAATCATTACGCCTTCTAACCCAACCGAAAGAGCCTGCCAATTATCTGTTTTCTTACACGGTCAAGGAAGAAGTTTGTTCGATTATTTAATGTAAAATGGAGTTATCACCGATTGGCGTGAACCAAATGTAATTCGTTTGGCACCCGTGCCATTGTATTGTTCTTTTGAAGATATGTACCATTTTGGACAGATTTTGAAGGAGGGAATTCTATCGATTTCCCGATAGTTTGAAAGTAAATTTTAAAAGGGTCCTACTATTTTTAATGTTAAGATCGGATAATCAAAAAATAGAATAATCGAACAATCAAATAATCAAAATATGACAAAACAACAAATAATAAACTCATTCGATCCTTCACAACCCGGTTTAGCCGATGCTACTGTTTTTGGATTGCCTTTTTCTGCAGAAGATTCTGAAATTATTGTAATTCCAGTGCCTTGGGAAGTAACCGTGAGTTATGGAGCTGGTGCTTCGGAAGGCCCAGATGCGGTTATGGATGCTTCGTTTCAAGTCGATTTAAATCACCAAGACTTCCCTGATTTATGGAAATTGGGAATATATATGGAGGATGCTCCAAAGCATTGGAAAGTGAATTCGGATAAATACAAATCGCTAGCACAACCAATAATAGAAGCTTTAGAAGCGGGTGAAGACATTGAAACATTCCCGGTATTACAAGCAGATTTGGATAAAATCAACAAAGTGTGTCGAGAATTACACACCGAAGTAAAGGAAAAAGTCCTGTTTTGGATGAATAAAGGTAAAAAAGTAGTGCTTTTAGGCGGTGATCATTCAACGCCACTAGGTTACTACGAAGCCTTGGCATCCCAACACGATAATTTCGGAATTTTACACCTAGATGCTCACATGGATTTGCGTATTGCCTACGAAGGGTTTACGTTTTCGCATGCTTCCATTATGTACAATGCGTTGCAAATTCCGCAAATTTCTAAAATTGTTCAAGTAGGAATTCGTGATTTTTGTGAGCAAGAAGTAGAAGTTGTACAAAAGTCAAATGGAAGAGTTTTAGTCAATACTGATGCTGATCTTAAAGCAGAAACGTTCCAAGGGAAAACTTGGGAAACGCAATGTAACGCCATTATTGCTTCGTTGCCTCAAAAAGTATGTATTTCTTTCGATATTGACGGAATGTATCCATGGTATTGTCCTAATACTGGAACTCCGGTACCAGGTGGTTTTTCTTTTGAACAAGCGACTTATTTATTCAATAAACTAGCGGAAAGTGGAAAAGAAATCATTGGTTTCGATTTAGTGGAAGTGGCGCCAGGAGAAAGTGATGATTGGGACGGTAATGTTGGTGCTCGAATGCTGTTTCATATGTGTGGCGTTTTAGCTAAAAATAATGGTTTACATACTGGGAAACGAATCGATTTTCCTAGAAACTAAAGAGAATACGTTTCATGTAAAAATATATATAGGTTAAGCCTCAAAGATCTTCTAAGCTTTGAGGCTTTTTTTATAAGTTAGTTTAGATTCCTATCAATTAATTTTAATCCAACATAGATGTTTCTTATGTGACTTATGTGGTTAAAAAACAATAATTTGTTTAAATTTGAGATTCTAAACACCAACCCAATGAAAATTCTAAAAAAAGTTGCCCTTGCTTTATTGATAGTAATAGTGCTTTTAGGCGCAGGAGTTTATGGTTATTTGTTAACCACAAAACCACAATATGAAGGTGAAATTCAAATCGCCGGTATTAGTAAAGAAACCACAGTCTATTTTGATGAATTTGGGGTGCCGCATATTTACGCAGCTTCCGAAAAAGATGCTCAAATTGTTTTAGGTTATGTGCATGCCCAAGATCGTTTGTGGCAAATGGAATTAATCCGCCGCATTGCGCCTGGAAAATTACCTGAATTATTTGGGAATAGAGCAGTAAACATCAGTAAATTTTTTATGAGTCTGGGAATTGATGAAGCTTCCGAAAAAGCCATTGAAAAATTGGATAAAAATGGAAAGCCATATCAATTGGCAATGGCCTATCTAGAAGGTGTTAATCAATATGTTGAGAATGGAAAAACGCCTGTTGAATATACTTTGTTGGGCATTAAAAAAGAAAAATTCACCCTTAAAGATGTTTATAATACCTTTGGATATATGTCATTTAGCTTTGCGATGGCTCAAAAAACTGATCCGTTATTGACCGATTTACGAAATAAATGGGGTGATAATTATGTGAAAGAATTAGGTGTCGATTATTCATTTAATACCTTAAAAATAAAAACAACGCCACAGCAAAATCAACAGTATGTTGCTATTTCAAAAGCTGTAGCCGACTTACTAGATGGTTCTCCGGTTCCACCATTTATCGGAAGCAATAGTTGGGTATTGTCTCCAAAGAAAACGGCTACTGGGAAAGTGCTTTTTGCTAACGATCCGCATATCGAATATTCACAACCAGGCACTTGGTACGAAGCACATGTCGTTTCTCCTGAAAATGAGATTTACGGCTATTATTTAGCAGGAACTCCTTTCCCGTTGTTGGGACACAATCGACAATATGCGTATGGGTTGACTATGTTTGAAAACGATGATGCCGATTTCTATCAAGAAGAAAATCATCCAACCGACAAAAAGAAATACAAAACAGCAACGGGTTACGCAGATTATGTTGTAAAAAACAAAGTGATTAAAGTTAAAGACAGTGCTTCCATTAATTTTAGTTATAATGAAACGCATCACGGGCCCATCATGAATGGTATTTTAAACGACTTTGTTTCGGAAAAACCAGTGGCTTTCAATTGGATTTACACGCACGAAGAAAATAAAATTTTAGAAGCGGTTTATAGCTTGAGCCATGCTAAAGATGTCAACGATTTTCAAAAAAATATTGAATTAATTGTCGCTCCTGGACTAAACATCATGTACGGAGATGCGCAAAACAATATCGCTTGGAAAACTTCCGGGAAATTGTATAAATTCCAACAAGGGGTTAATCCAAATTTTATTCTGAACGGAAACAACGGGAAAGATGATAAGGTCGAATATTTAGATTTTTCTAAGAATCCGGGAGCTATGAATCCTGAATGGAATTATGTTTATTCTTCCAATAATATGCCTGAAGCAATTGATGGTTATGATTATCAAGGCTATTATTTGCCCGAAGACAGAGCGCGAAGAATTACTCAATTACTCGACGCTAAAAATAATTGGACCAAAGATGCTATCAGTAAAATGTTGGTCGATGATACCTCTCCGGTGCAAGTCGAAATAACTAAAAATTTTATCGATGCTATTGACGTCAAATTGTTGTCAAAACAAGAACAAAGCGTTGTTGAAATTTTGAAAAAATGGAATGGTTCGAATCAAGTAAATGATGTCGCTCCAACGATATATAATAAATGGATTTATTTTTATTTGACAAATACGTTTAAAGATGAAATGGGGGAGATAGGGTTTCATCAATTCTTAAAAACGCATGTTATGAAACAATCTATAGCCAATCAAAGTAAAGCTAAAAATTCTCTTTGGTGGGATAATGTTGCAACGAAAAATAAAAAAGAAACGCAATCTGAAATACTAACTCAATCTCTGAAAGAGGCCGTTAAAAGTTTAGAATTACAATTAGGAAATGAAGTAAATTCATGGACATGGAACCGCGTGCACAAAGTTGAATATAAACATCCACTTGGAAGTGTGGCGGCCTTACGACCATTTTTTAACGTAGGAATCTTTGAAATTGCGGGCGCTAATGAAGTAATCAATAATGTAATGTTTGAGTTTTCTGATGAGGCGGAATATACCATTAAAGCAGGTCCTTCCACAAGAAGGATTGTCGATTTTAGTGATGTGGAAAATTCGTGGAGTATCCTCCCGACGGGGCAATCCGGAAATCCAATGAGCAAGCATTACAACGACCAAGCCGAAATGTATGCCCAAGGAAAATTCCGAAAAATGAAAATGAATGAGAAGGAAATTGAAACAACTTCAACCAAATTGATTTTTATTCCGAAATAATATGATAACAATCATGCGTCTTTTAGAGGCTAAACCCCTAAATTTGCACTCGAGGCCGTAAGGCCGAACTGTATGGAATAAAAACCGCTTTATAAAAACTGAATGCAAACAAAGAAAAAAATAGCCATAGTTGGTTCTGGATTAGTTGGAACTTTATTAGGGATATATTTAAAAAGGAGAGGGCATACCGTTCATGTATACGATAGAAGTCCTGATATTAGAAAAATAAATTTTTCAGGTCGATCCATTAATTTGGTTTTGTCCGATCGTGGCATAAAAGCACTAAAAGATGTTGGTTTAGATGACGAGGTTTTATCTATTGGAATTCCTGTTGAAAAAAGAGCCATACATATTGGTAAAGATGCTGTGAACAAACAGTTTTATGGCAAAGACGGTGAGGTGATTTATTCATTATCTCGTGGATTGCTGAATAAAAAAATGGTCGACTTGGCCGAAAAGGAAGGAGTAGAATTCTTCTTTGAAAGTAAAATTTGGGATGTTACATTGTCCGATGCAACTTTACACATAGGTGAAGAAGAACGTGGCGAATGGACCGAATTAAAATACGATTTAGTTTTTGGTGCCGATGGTGCTTTTTCCAGAATACGCCACCGTATGCAAAGACAAATTATGTTCAATTACTCGCAAGAATTTTTGAATATAGGATACAAAGAATTAAATATTCCTGCCAATCCTGACGGCACACATAAATTAGATAAAAACTCTTTGCATATTTGGCCTCGTGGGCAATTCATGTTAATGGCCTTGGCAAATTTAGACGGAAGTTTTACCTGTACCTTGTTTATGCCACATGATGGCGAAAATTCTTTTGAATCTTTACAAACAAAGGAGCAATTGATAAGTTTTTTTGCGACTCATTTTCCGGATACGGCTGCCGTTATTCCTAATTTAGTTGAAGATTTCTTTAAAAATCCGACCAGTTATTTGGTAACGATGAAATGTTTTCCGTGGACATATAGCGATAAAGTGGCGTTAATTGGTGACGCTTGTCATGCTATTGTGCCTTTCTACGGACATGGAATGAATGCTGGTTTTGAAGATATTACCGTTTTAAATCAAATGATCAATAAGTACGGTGACGATTGGGCGAATCTGCTAAACGATTATGAAAACTCCAGAAAGCCGAATGCCGATGCCATTGCAGAACTTTCCTATCGCAATTTTATGGAAATGAGTTCTAAAACAGCCGATGCTAATTTCTTACTTCAAAAGAAAATCGAAAAATGGTTCTCCGACAAACATCCTAATCTTTGGGTGCCTTTGTATTCTAGAGTGACTTTTAGCCATCAACCCTATTCGGAAGCCTTGGCAGAAGGTGATTTTCAGAATAAAATAATGGAAGAAGTAATGAAAATTCCAGACATCGAAAACAAATGGAATAGTGAAGAAGTGGAAAATAAAATTATTGAACTTTTGGGTTTTAACAGTAATCAATAACCTACTTTCATATTACTTTTTGAACATAAAATAAGATTTTATAAACCTTATTTTATGTTTAAAAGAGACAGATAATAAATAAGTAATTATAATTTTTCTTTTTATTTTGCTGTTAATTGTATCATTCTTTCCAATTTTTATCGTCTCAAAAGCAGCATTTTTTAAAAGACCATTGCAGATTTCTTTAATGTTTTCTGTTCTAGCGGGTTCTATTTTGTCATACACTTCCTTTAAATTTAAATAAGAAGAGTAATTTTTGAAAAGCGAGGATTTTAAGGAATAAATGCCTCCACTATGCCATCGGTAAACGGCACTTTTAAAATTTAAAAACGCACCTTTTCCGTTGGCTAATGATAAGCTGTATAAGGTGTTGTCTTTCACATGTTTGAAATTAAAAATGGCATTTATGTTAATCGAATCCTTTTTGAAAAGAGTAGTTAAAGTAAATGTGTTGTATGTTTTAAAAATATTATTAAAATCTAAGGGGTAAATTTCTGGAAACAGGGTATCAAAACCAGTATCAATAAAAGTATCTCCATTTTTATTTATAAAATCAGTCCAACAAATAACATATTCTGTGTTTTGTTTTAAAAAATCTACTTGTTTTTGTAATTTATTTTCGTCGGTCCAATAATCATCTCCTTCACAAAGGGCAATGTATTTCCCTTTTGCAACAGGATAAGTAAAATTGGCACTAATATTTAATTTTTGTGAAAATTTATTTTCTGTTTGATAAATAGGCTTTATCAATGATGGATATTTTAAGTGATAATCTTCAATTATTTCTCTGGTTTTATCTGTGGAAGCGTCATCATGTATAATTACTTCTATGTCGAAATTGGTTTTTTGCAGTAATATGCCGTCAATTGCTTCTCTGATAAAATTTTCATGATTATAAGTGTGACAAATTACACTAACAACTATATTTGTGGCTATTAATTCGGAAGGATTATCCATCATTATTTAAAAACGCAAACTTAATCTTTATATTTTATATGAGTATATAAGAATCGACTATCATGAAAAAAATAATTAATTTTACGCCAACAGGTACACAGCCCAATAGGTCTAATTCTTTAGCGCCATTAGAAATAAATGAGATTATAGAGGAAGTTATTGCTGCAAATGAACTAGGGATTTCATTTGTTCATATTCATGCCAGAGAAAAAGATACGCATCTAAATACTTACAAGAAAGAAGTTTATGGTAGAATAATCGAAGGTATAAGAAAATATTGTCCAGAATTGCTTATTTGTGCATCATTAACGGGTAGAAATTTTCCAGAATTAGAAAAAAGAACCGAGGTATTACAATGCTATCCAGATTTAGGGTCGCTTACCATGTCCTCTTTAAATTTTCCTTCGGGAGCATCCGTTAATCAACCCGAAACAATATTATCTTTAATTGAACAAATGGATAAATATGGTGTGACACCTGAAATAGAATGTTTCGATTCCGGGATGTTAAATTATACGCATTATCTTATCCGTAAAAATATTTTGAAAGCACCACATTTAATTAATATTATTCTAGGTAATTTATACAATTCACAATCCGATTTGAATAGTGTTGCAATGATTAAAAGCGCTATTCCAAATAACGCAATTGTTTGTTTGGGTGGAATAGGGGACCAACAGTTAAGAAGCAATGTTTTAGGATTGCTTGATTTTGATGGTGTTAGGGTTGGACTTGAGGATAATTTGTTTTATAAGCAAAAAGAGAAAGCGACAAATATGCAATTATTAGAAAGAGTTCATCGATTAATGAGTGAATTAGAAATGAAACTGATGACTTCTAGCGAATTAAGAACTAAAGGATATGGAAACAAGATTATTAATAATAGGTAAAGGAGATAATGTAATCACAATGATTACAGATAATTTGCACTCTGAAGGAAAGAAAATAAAAATTGATGTTTTTAATAATTTAGGGTTAGAAGTTAAAAACAATATCTCACATGATGATTTTGAAATTAACCTGTTGACGAATGTAAATATTTCAGAATATAATGCTATCTGTTTGGGGGTGTATCAGCCTAATTTTAAAAAAATAGTGGTAGAGAAATATAATCTAGAGCAGAAAAAATTACGTAACATCATACATAAAGGTATTTGTCTATCAGCAATGGCAAAACTAGGAAATGGATTGTTAGTGAACTCTAATGTTACTATTGCTGCACATACAATTATTGAAGACTATGTGTCCATTAACAGACATGTATCGATTGGTCACCATTGTAAAATTGGCAGATATTCTTCTATTAATCCAGGAGTTAATATCGGTGGCAGTGTTCAAATTGGAACGGGAACCACAATTGGAATGGGAGTTACAATTATAAATGACATTAAAATCGGGAATAATGTTGTCGTAGGAGCGGGTTCTTTGGTAACAAAAGATATTCCAGATAATGTAGTAGTTTATGGTAGTCCTTGTAAATTTATCCGAGACAATAATGCTAATTAATTGTATTGAAACTAGTAGGGATTTTAATCTTGTCTAGCTGTATTTATTTAAAAACAGATTGCGTTGTTAAAATGAAAATAGAATAAAATTTCAAAGTCCATATCCTTCTAAAAATAAGTGGAATTGCTGTAAATAGGTAATGATTTATATCTCTTCCTCTCGGTGGACTTTGTTGAAGTTGAAAGCCGGTCTGCAAATTGCAATATACTCGCAAGGTTCTTCAAACGGGTTCGAATATTGCACTCTAGTATTTTTTTCAATTTTTATCGATTGTCCTGCTTCCAAAATAATGGTTTCATCTTCAATGATGAATTGCTTTTTTCCTGAAATGATGTACGTGTATTCTTCAAATTCAGGGGTTTGAAACGGTTCGCTCCATTTGGGTGGCGCAATCATGTGAGCGATGGAAATGTCAGGATTGTTGGTGGTGGCATTCCCATGATGTTCTTCAATGAGTTTTCCATCGGTAGTGGGCACTACAAAAGGTGCTTTTTGAATAAAATACTTTTTCATATATTTAAATTACTTTTTAAAAATAAAATAGACAGCCAATACCAAGAAACACATGCCTATAAAATGATTCCATCGTAAACTTTCATTTTTGAAAAAAAGCATCGAAAAAATCACAAAAATAATTAGCGTAATCACTTCTTGAATGACTTTTAATTGCAACAAAGAAAACGGACCTCCATTGCCTTCATATCCTATTTTATTGGCAGGAACTTGAAAACAATATTCAAACAATGCCAGTCCCCAACTGATGAGGACAACAGTAATTAAACCGGCATTTTCGAACCACTTCAGTTCTTTAAACTTTAAATGCCCATACCAAGCCAATGTCATAAATACATTTGACAAAATCAGTAATCCAATCGTAATATATCCTTTCATTTTTTACACGTAACCCTTATTGCTTATCTCTTATCCCTTTCAACTACTTCTTCAAAACCTTCATCAAAACATTAAAAGCACCACGGATAAAACTAGCACTAGTCACTACTTTTAAAACCGATTTACCGATTACTTCTCCTGTACTTGGGCCTTTACTAGCTTGTTTTTCTTCAGCTGCTTCGGCTACTTCTTCCGAGATTTCTTCTATTTTTTTAGTCAGCATTTCATAAGCACTTTCGCGGTCAATTTCCTCTTGATATTTTTCAACTAATTTTGAATTCGAATTGATTTTCGAAATTTCACTTTCCGTCAAAATATCCATTCGGCTTTCAGGAGCTCGCATCATACAAGCAACAAGTGGCGTTGGGATTCCTTTTTCGTTCAATGCTGTTACTAACGCCTCTCCAATTCCAAGGGAAGTAATCACTTCGTCGGTATCGTAATATTCGGAGATCGGATAATTTTCAGCGGTTTGTTTGATGGCTTGACGATCGTTGGCTGTAAAAGCACGTAAGGCATGTTGGATTTTTAATCCCAATTGCGCTAATACTTCTTTCGGAACATCGGTTGGGTTTTGGGTAATAAAATACACGCCAATTCCTTTGGAACGAATCAGTTTGATGATGGTTTCTATTTGATTCAACAATGCTTTGCTTGCTTCATTAAAAATCAAATGCGCTTCATCAATAAAAATTACCAATTCCGGTTGTTCTACATCTCCTTTTTCAGGCATTTGGTTGTAAATTTCTGCCAATAAATTCAGCATAAAAGTCGAAAACAACTTCGGTTTGTCTTGAATGTCGGTCAATCGAACAATATTAACATACCCACGGCCATTTTCATCAATGCGCATTAAATCGTCAATTTCAAACGATTTTTCACCAAAGAAAATATCGGCACCTTGTTGTTCTAATTCAATTATTTTGCGAAGGATAGTGCCCGTGGTTGCCGTTGAAATTTTCCCATACAATTCGGATATTTCCTCCTTGCCTTCTTCGGTAATGTAATTCATGACTTTTTTGATGTCTTTCAAATCGAGTAAAGGCATTTTTTTGTCATCACAATATTTGAAAATCACAGCAATGACTCCCGCTTGTGTTTCATTTAAGTCTAAAATTCTTGAAAATAAAACCGGTCCAAATTCGGAAACCGTAGCACGTAATCGTACACCTTCTTGTTCTGAAAGAGTTAACAATTCTACCGGAAAGGATTTGGCTTCAAACGGAATGTTGATTTTAGTATGACGTTCTTTTATAAAGTCTTTTTCTTCGCCTTTCGCCGCAATTCCAGAAAAATCTCCTTTAATATCCATCATCAACACAGGAATACCATTTTGAGATAATTGTTCCGATAACACTTGTATGGTTTTGGTTTTACCAGTTCCAGTGGCTCCTGCAATTAATCCATGTCGGTTCATGGTTTTTAAGGGAATTGTAATGTGTATGTCTTGAGCTACACTATCATAAATTGCCCCGCCAAGGGTAATATGTGCGCCTTTGCAGGCATATCCAGTAGTAATATCGTTCTTGAATTTCTCTAGTTTTTCCATTAGTAAGGTATTAACGAGTGCAATTTATTAAAATTTGACGCGTTTTTATAGGAATGTGTGGTTTTGTGTGAAATTTAGTAATTCTCTGATCTTTGGGGATTGTGTGATTTGAAGTATGGAATATTGCGAAAATTCATTCGGAAGCGATATAATCCTGTTAAAAATTAAATTTTCACATATTTAATTAACTATATTTGAGGATAATGTAATTTTGAAATAAAACAGTGTGTGTTTTATTTGTGAAACAAAGTGTTTTATTGTAAAAAAAGTTTTTTTATTTAGAGTAAAAAATTAAATTTGCTCCCACTATTCAATAATTATTCAAAAATTATAATCAATTAGAAAATTTAAATTTAGAAAAAATGGCAAACAACGTTAAAGTTAAGAAAGAAGAAAATGCAAAAGGAGGAGATAGTTTCTCTGCTATTGTTATTGTAGCTTGTTTAATCGTAGGAGTGTTAATCTGGAAATTTGTAATGGGTGCTGCTTCAAACTTTGAAGGAGGAAACCCAGAAACAGGACACCCTTTAAACACTTTAGGTATGGTTTACAAAGGAGGTTTTATTGTGCCAATCTTATTAGGGATGTTGTTAATGGTAGTTGTTTTTTCTATCGAGCGTTTCATGGTAATTTCTAAAGCAGCTGGAAAAGGTAATTTAGATGCTTTCATGAAAAGAGTTCAATCTCATGTAACAGGTGGTGATATCGATGGAGCTATCGAAGCTTGTGACAAACAAAAAGGATCTGTAGCAAATGCTATTAAAGCTGGTTTAGTAAAATACAACGCGGTTAAAGCGGAAGGTTTTTCTTCAGAAGAAGCTACTGAAACTATCCACAAAGAAATCGAAGAAGTTACTTCTTTAGAGATGCCAATGTTGGAGAAAAATATGACTATTATCTCTACAATGGTTGCATTAGGAACTCTTGGAGGATTATTAGGAACTGTATCGGGTATGATTAAAGCATTTGGTGCGTTAGCAACTGCAGGTACTCCTGACCAAGCGGCATTAGCAACAGGTATTTCTGAAGCACTTATCAATACAGCAACAGGTATTTCTACTTCTGCTTTAGCAATTGTTACTTATAACTACTTTACTTCAAAAATCGATACATTAACGTATTCTATTGACGAAGCTGCAAACACGATTGTAAATACTTACAGACGTTTCAAAGGAAGTTTAAAATAATATTAATCAAAAACTAATAAGAACGGTACAGTTTTTGTAGTGTTCTTATTAGGTAAAAATATAGATATGGCTAAAGTAAAATCGCATAAAGCGGCTGGAGCAATTGACATGACGGCAATGTGTGACGTGGCTTTCCTTTTACTAACGTTCTTTATCTTAACCGCAACTGCAAAACAACCAGAACCGTTAGCTGTTGATACGCCTAACTCTACAGTGCAAACAAAATTGCCTGATACGGGTTTAGCAACACTAACAGTAGGTAAAGGAAAAGTGTTTTTTGGTATGGTAGATAGACCTGTTAGAGAAAGAACATTAGAATTAATGGGTGTCGAGTATGGAATAGCATTTACTCCTGAAGAAAGAAAACGTTTTTCTCTAATGGATGGATTTGGTGTTCCTGTGGCTAACTTGAAGCAAATTATTGCAATGTCAAGTTCAGAAAGAAACCAGCAAGGGTTACAACCAGGAATCCCTAGAGATACCGTTGATTTGAAAAAAGACGAATTATCTCGCTGGATTTATAACGCTCGTCTTGCAAATACAGAATTAACAAACAATGATTTGAAATTTGCAATTAAAGGTGATGCTAAATTGGAATATCCTACTATCAAACAGGTAATGGATGTTTTACAAGAACAAAACGTAAACAGTTTCAACTTGGTAACAGGTTTACGCGGACAAGATTTCTAATATAATAAGATAAAGAAATGGCAGAATTAAATACCGATGGCGGTGGTGACAAAAAAGGCGGCAAGGTAAGAAGTAAAAAGAGCAACTCTAAAGTAGATTTAACTGCAATGGTTGACTTAGCGTTCTTACTAATCACGTTCTTTATGTTGACTACCTCATTATCAAAACCTCAGTCGATGAACTTGGGGATGCCTGATAAAAAAGATAAGCCAGAAGATAAAGAAGAAGATATTGAAGTTGCAGATAATAGAACCATGACCATTTTGTTAGGTGAAAACAACAAAGTAAAGTGGTATATGGGGCAATTTATTGCACCTCTTGAAGGGCCAAAAGATTCTTCTTATGGTAAAGAAGGTATCCGTAATGAGATTTTATCAAAAATGAAATCCGTTCCGGAAGCTACTGGAGATCCAAAAAAAGGGTTAATCGTGATTTTAAAATTGGATAAAAAAACCAATTATAAAAACATGGTAGACATCTTAGATGAAATGGCAATCGCAAAAGTACCAACGTATGCAATTGTTGATTTGTCTCCTGAAGAAAAAGCATTATTAGCTAATTAGTAACTAACCCTAAAGTATATAACAAATGAAATTAGATATTTTTACAAATAAGTGGTTAGACTTAGTATTTGAAGGACGTAATAAAAAGTATGGTGCTTATGAGTTGCGTAAAGATAATCCTAAAACAACGCTAAGAGCTTTATTAATTGGTGCGGTTGTTTTTGCTGCTGGTGTAAGTGCTCCAGTAATCATCAACATGCTTCCAGATAATGATAATGCAAAAAATTCACTTGATGAAAAAGTGGTGTTGGTAAATATGGATAAACCAAAAGAGAATCTTCCACCACCCCCACCACCTAAAAAAGTGGAGCCACCAAAACCAAAGATTGACGAAGTGAAATTCGTAAAACCTAAAGTGGTTGAGGCTAAAAAAGTAACCGAAGAAATCAAAACCATCGAGGAACTGAAAGATAAAAACATTGCAGAAAAAGACCAAAAAGGGGATAAAGATGCAAAAGTAACTATTGATCAACCAACAGGTGACTCTGATAAAGCCGTAGAAGTAGTAGATAATAATGTATACTCTTCTGCTGGTATTGAAGTACAACCGGAATTCCCTGGAGGATGGGCTAAGTTTGGTAGCTACGTTCAAAAAAACTTCCGTACTCCTGAAGTAGATTCTGATCTTAAAGGACGTGTATTCGTTGAATTCGTTGTTGAAAAAGACGGAAGCTTAACAGATATCAAAGTAATTAGAGATTTAGGTTATGGTACAGGTGCTGAGGCTGTAAGAATGCTTAAAGGCGCACCACGATTTAAAGCTGGTGAGCAAAATGGTAAAAAAATTCGTGTAAAATACAGTTTGCCAATTTTACTTGATATAAAAGCTGAATAATTAATGAATAATTTTTATTCAAATATGATGAAGAAATCGCTCAAAGAGCGATTTCTTCTCGTTATAGGTGTTTTGTTTTTTATTATTTATTTAACAATGGGATTGGCTATTTTGTTTTGGCAAAAGTTACCTTTGCCTTTGTCGCAAGGTTATCGTACCACCTTAGGAATTGCCATTATCGTGTACGCTTTCTTGCGTTTTATTCGCTTTTTTCAAAAATCATAAGATGAAGAAAATTAATTATTTATTGCTTGCTGTTATTGCGGTAATCGCTTTTTTTAGTTGCAATCAAAAAAGTGATTCAGAAACAATCTTAACAGGAACGGCTACGATATTGGTAGACGAAACTATTTTGCCGGTTATTGAAGATCAAGTCATGGTTTTTGAAAACCAATATGATGCCAAAATTAATTTGGTCCCAAAATCTGAATCGGAAATAGTGAAATTATTATCGGAAGGTAAAAATGATTTAGCCATTTTAACCAGAGAATTAACCGCTGGTGAATCCGTTTTTTTCGAAAACAAAAAAATCAAGGCTAGAATTACACCTATTGCGAGTGATGGTATTGCGTTTATTGCGCACAAAGCTTCTGCTGTTACCCAAATTGATTTGAAGGATATAGTAGCTGCGTTGCAAGGCAAGTCTTCAACATTTGGTGGTTTGGTTTTTGACAATCCCAATTCAAGCACCGTGAAGTATTTTAAGGATTTGGCTAAAGTAAAAGAATTGCCAAAGAATAAAATATTTTCATTCAAAACCAATAATGAAGTAATCGATTTCGTTTCTAAGAATAACGGAATGATTGGTGTAGTGGGAATAAATTGGATCCTTCAACCGATGCCCGATTTTCAAAAAACTGTAGCCAATATTTCTGTTTTGGAAGTAAAAACAAATAATGGTACTTTTGCCAAACCTTCTCAAGAAGACATTGCAACAGGTCAGTATCCTGTAATTCGACAAATAAAAATGTTAAATTATCAAGGGACTAGAGGTTTAGGCATGGGATTTGCTTCGTTTATGGGTGGAGAGATCGGACAACGTATAATTCTTAAATCAGGCTTGGTTCCTGTAAGAATGCCAGGTCGAAATTTGATCATCCGAAAAGAAGTAGAAAATAAAAAAGACAATTAATTAATATAAAGATGAATAAAGTTAAATTTTTCAGTATCGCCTTTCTAGCAGTTGGTTTTTCTGCCTTTGCACAAGATATCGAATCAGCAAAAAAAGCTATGGATGCTGAACAATATGAAAAAGCAAAATCAATTTTAAAAGCTGTAATAAAAACAACGCCAGACAATGGAAGAGCTTCTTTCTTTTTAGGGAATGTGTATTTGCGCCAAAGCATTCAAGATTCGGCCAAAATCGTTTTCCAAAAAGGATTAACGGCAAAAGATGCCGGTTCTTTTAACTATATCGGTTTAGGACAGTTAGATTTGGATAATGGCAATACACAAGCCGCACAATTCAATTTCGATCAAGCAACAGCTGGAATGAAAAAGAAAGATATTGAGCAGTTTGTTCACATTGGTAAAGCCTATACTAATTCTGTAAACCCAAATTATAAAAAAGCTATTGAAGTGTTAAACAAAGCGAAAGCGGTTAACATGAATGATGCGCAAACTTTGTTGGCATTAGGGGATGCTTATTATGGAGATAGAAATCAAAATGAAGCGTATGCTCACTATCGTAATGCATATGATGCCGATAATACGTTGTTGAGAGCCAAAATGCAATTGGGTGTTTTACTTAAAAATGCTAAAGCGTTCGGTGAAGCAAAAGCGGCCTTAGATAATGTTTTAGCGTTAAATTCTAATTACGGACCGGTTTATCGTGAATTAGCCGAAACTTATTTTGGTTGGGGATTAAACGATAAAGCAAAGTTCAAAGAATATACAGATAAATCATTAGCGTACTATGAAAAATATATGAGCTTAACCGATTATTCTTTGCCATCTCGTATGCGTCATGCCGATTTCTTAATTATCGCTAAAGATTACAAAGCTTTGGAGAAAGAAGCCAATGAAATGAAAAAATTAGATAAAGTAAATCCTCGTATTTTACGTTATTTGGGCTATTCTGCTTATGAAAATGGTAATATTGATTCGGCTATTGAAGCCTTAAAAGAATTTACTGGAAATGCTTCTAATAAATTAATCGGTCGTGATTATTTATACTTAGGTATGGCACAATTAAAAAAATCGACGCCTGCTGTTGCTGAAGGTGCAAAAGTTGTTGTTGATGAAGTGTTGTACAAAGCTGCCGTTGAAAATTTTGCTAAAGCGGTTGCTATGGACAAACCAATGGCTAACGACCTAAATGAAATTGGAAAAGGATATTTTGATAAAAAATTATACAAATATGCTGCAGGAATTTATGAAGTAGCTATTTCAAATGCCAATTCTAAAAATTATTTATACGATAACTTTTTCCTAGGATATTCTTTATATTTTGACAATATTCGTGAGGATGTAAAAACGGTAAATGTAGCCGATTTACAAAAAGCAGATAAAGCCTTTGCTGCGGTTATCGAAAAATCTCCAACAACACAAGATGCTCATATTTATAGAGCTCGTGTAAACGGATTGTTATCTGACGCTACAGCTAAAGCACAAATGGCTAAAAGTTATGAAGAGTTTATTGCTGTTGTAACTGCCAAAGGTGCTGAAGCCGTAACTGCGAATAAAGGTAAATTTATCGAAGCGTACCAAGAATTAGCAAGATACTACGGTAAAACAGATAAAGTAAAAGGGAATGAATTTATTGCCAAAGCTTTAGTTCTTGATCCAGCCGATGCCGATAGCATTAATATTAAAAATGCTTTAAAATAATATTTTTTAAAAATCGATATAGAAACCGTCCCAATACTTTTGGGACGGTTTTTTGTTTTTAGTCGTTTTGTATTAAGTGTGCTATCGAAAGATTTTAGTATTTCTTAATTGCTAATTCTTAATTCGGAATTCATTTGCCTATCTTTGCCAACTATTTTTGATTTTATGCTTACAAAAGAAATACAAATCGCTGTTGATAAAGGGGAAATGCTTCCGCTGATGGAGGAGTTTTATACCATTCAAGGTGAAGGTTATCATACAGGAACTGCTGCTTATTTTATTCGAATTGGCGGTTGTGATGTGGGTTGCCATTGGTGTGATGTGAAAGAAAGTTGGAATGCCGAATTGCATCCGCCAACCCTAACGGATGTGATAGTGGCCAATGCCAAAAAATATGCCGAAACAGTTGTAATTACTGGTGGTGAGCCATTAACTTGGAACATGAATCCGATCACTTCTAAATTATCCGAAAGTGGGATGCGTGTTCACATTGAAACTTCGGGTGCTTATCCTGTTTCTGGAAAATGGGACTGGTTTTGTTTGTCTCCTAAGAAGAATAAACTTCCGGTTCAAGATGCCTATGATATCGCCGATGAATTAAAAGTAATCATTTACAATAAACACGATTTTCAATTTGCAGAAGAACAAGCCGCAAAAGTCAATCCAAATGCGATATTGTTTTTGCAACCGGAATGGAGTAAAAAAGAAGAAATGACACCGCTAATTGTTGATTATGTTATGAACCATCCCAAGTGGAGAGTGTCGCTTCAAACGCATAAATATTTAAATATTCCGTAATGAGAAAATTTTCAAATTAGGAATGTTGTGGTTTTCTTTTTCTGTTTCCGCCCAAATTATGGGTGAAATGAAGTAAATTTGAAAAGAGAATTGCAGGTGCCAAATTTAATAAAGGGAAATTCAAGTGTTTCGTGATTATGTATTTGCTCCCCTTTAGAAGTCGAGAATAAAACAGGTTGGGAAAGTTGTTTTTAGCTTTTGTATTATTTAACCGGCGAATTAACAAACATTCGATTCATAGAATTCAAGCATGTGGAATTTGCAATGGAAGTAATACGAGTGTTATAATTATCGCCCAAATGGATTTCCGCTTCCCGAAATGGAATACCAATAAGTCTAGTAATAAAATTCCCTTTATCTTTAAATTAAGAACAAGCGCAATGACTTAAAATGATTTGCCTTACTTTTTAAGAGAATTTCTGTAGTTCATCTGATTTTTTTTACATTTCATAGATAAAATGCTGGATTTTAGTGAGATACTTTTGTAATTAAAAAAATAATATTATTTTTGAAACAGATTTCCTACTTTTTTGCCCCAAGCGAAGCTTAATCTACTATGTTATGGTATAACTGCAAAATACCACGACTATGAAAAAAATCTTTTTTAGTGTAATAGCATTCTTTGCGTTACAGTTTGCCTATGCGCAAGCACCTTTGAGTTCAATCATACCAATTCCTTTCGAAATTGTCGAAAATCAGCCCATATTTCCTGGCGGAAATAACGAATTTATTAAATTTGTTGGGAAGAATTTTAAAACTCCAGATGATGAGAATTTTGCCGGAGGGATGTTGAAAGTTACTTTTGTTATTGAAACCGATGGAACTATTAGCGATGTCAAAATTATTAAAGATATCGGTTTTGGAGCTGCTGCAGAAATAAAAAGAGTACTTTCGCTATGTCCAAAATGGAGACCGGGAGAGCAAAATGGTAAAACAGTGCGAGTAATCTATACCTTGCCAGTTAATATTAAGGTTTAAAAACGACATAAAATACTGAAAAAGAAGCGATTGTGGAAGCAGTCGCTTCTTTTTTTGTAAATTTTTAGCCACAAAAAAAGCAAAAAGATGTGTTTAGTCGATTTTATTTGCTGTTTAGTCGTTTTTTGTTATATGTTTGAGGTCCCAAATCACCTGATTATTAGTAGGTTATTCACTAAATGAATTTGAATTATGAAGAAGTTTGTTATTTTAGTATTAGGATTGTTATTTGTTAATTTGGGATTTTCTAAAGATGGGATCAACCAAGTTGAAGCGCCACTACAGTATAATGCTGTTGAAGTAAAACCTTTATTCCCTGGAGGAATGGGTGAATTTATGATGTTTGTGATGAAAAACTATCAAGCTCCTGAAAACGAAGAAGGAGAAGTGTTGACAGGTACCGTTCATGTAAGCATCGTGATAGATAAAGAAGGAAATGTGACCAATGTGCAAATTCTTAGAGACCTAGGAAATGCTGGAAAAGAAATAAAAAGGGTGTTGGCCAAATGCCCAAAATGGACACCAGGAAGAAATAAAGGGGAAAATGTAGCCGTTGAATACAATTTTCCAATTACAATTAAATAAATTGATTGTATCTTAAAATTTAAATCCCAAACATTGTTTGGGATTTTTTATTTTTACAGGAAATTGAATATATGAAATCACAATTCCTACTTAAAGATAACCTTACCTTTTTAAATCATGGATCCTTTGGAGCTTGTCCGAAACCAATTTTTGAAGAATCCCAACGTTTTCAATATGAATTAGAATCAGATCCCGTTCATTTTATCCAAGTAAAACAACCTCTGTATTTAAAAACAGCTCGAGAAGCTTTGTCAAAATTTATAAATTGTGACGCTCAGGATTTGTTTTTTACTCCAAATCCAACTTTTGCGATTAATGTGGTCATGAGAAGTTTGAATTTACAAGCTGGTGATGAGATTCTATCCACCAATCATGAATATGGAGCAATGGATAGAACATGGCGCTTTTATTGTAAAAAGACAGGAGTAAAATACTGCCAACAAGAAATTACATTGCCCATTCAATCCAAAACTCAAATTTTAGAACAATTTTGGAAAGGGTATACTTCAAAGACGAAAGTGGTATTCCTTAATCAATTTTCAAGTGCTACTGCATTGATTTTTCCAGTGAAAGAAATTTGTGATAAAGCACGTGAATTAGGATTGATTACAATTATTGACGGGGCACATGTTCCGGGTCACATCGATTTAGATATTTCAGATTTAAATCCCGATTATTATACCGGTACCCTACACAAATGGATGCTTGCTCCCAAAGGATCTTCATTTTTGTATACTCGAAAAGAATTACAAGAAAGCTTAGAACCCTTGGTGGTTTCTTGGGGTTATGAGAGTATAATGCCTTCCGATTCACAGTACATCGATTATCACGAGTATCAAGGAACCAATGATTTGTCGCAATATTTATGTACACCAACGGTTATTCGGTTTTTAGAAGAAAATAATTGGACGTCAGTTTCTTCTAAATGCAAACAAATTGTTCTTGAAAATTACCAAAAGTTTTGTGATCTATTGGGTACACAACCAATTTGTCCCATTAATTCCGAATTTTTAGGCCAAATGGCAAGTGTTCCAGTAAAAACAACTAAACCTTTAGAATTGAAAGAACTGCTGTACCATACATACAAAATTCAGATTCCTGTCATGCCTTTAAACGGGAATATTTATTTGAGATATTCGATAAACGGCTATAATTCGCAAGAAGATCTAGACATTTTATACCAAGCGTTGCAGGACATTATTGCAACAACCGATTTAATACAATTGTAGTTTTAAATAAGAAAGCCATAAATGATTAGTATTTATGGCTTTCTTATTTTGTTATTTTCCACCGTTGGCAATTAAATCATTCAAGCAGTTGGTGTCAAGGTTAGGAACACCGCCGAGAATCATACCTAAGGCACCATTGTTTTCCGCTTCCCAGTACATTAGGCAAGTATCATCATTACAATGTTTGTCGTGAGCAACATCTAAATGTGGCGTTTGCATAGGGGAACCCAAATTAACGAGTCCAAGTAAATGACCCATTTCGTGTAAAATTACTGTGGTTTCTAAATTTACGGTTGAGGGTTGTCCTAGTCCGCCACTGTTGTTTTTTACTGTGTTTTCAAACAATACGAAAGAAGTGTTTCTATAAGCAGTACCCAAAGTAAAACTGCTTGCCGTGTCTCCAGCTGCATTTCCATCAGCAAAAAATAAGTACAAAGCCAATGTAGAGCCATTGTTGTATTTGGTTCGGTAAAAATCTTCGAGTTTTGTTATTTCATTAATGTCGTAGGGAGAAATACCGGGAGAATTTATTTCCCTCTGTGTAATGGTTATTCCGCCTGGTTTGTGCAAATGATCTTCTAAGAAATTTTGAAGATTCGTGATGGTTTGGGTTGCTGGTCTGAAATTCTTTACATATAAAATTTCAATCTCCAATTTGGTGTACTTTGTTGCGGCTAGTAAATCTTGGGCGCTACTTCCAGTTGTTTTTTGATTAGGAGATTTATTAACTCCATTTTCAATAGTATTAGTATTGTTGTCTTTGTCTGAAGAACAACCTGAAATTACCATTAGTAAAAAGAGGCATGTGATTTTTAGTAGTTTCATATTTTAAAGTTTTGGAGTGAATGTTTTAAACGTGATTTTTTTAAAAAAAGTATATACGTAATTGACTGATTGAAGGTTTGAAGTTACAAAGAAAGTTTGGCTAAATAATCAAAATGTTCGCCTTCCATGATTAATTCGCATTTTAATCCATTTGCAATTGCTGCATTTTGTAGTGTATTATAATCCAAATATAGCCATGAAAAAGGAGCTTCGGTTTCTTTTTTATATGAAATGGTAAATGTCAATTCTCCGTAATAACCATCAGCAGGAATTTCATAAGCGCCATCTTCATCCTGATCAAACATATAAATAATATCGGATGAATCAATTAGAATTTGTCCATTCGGATTCAAAAGTGATTTTAAGTGCTGAAGGTATTTCGTTGTTTCGGATAAGGTACCGAAAATCCCCGTTCCATTCATCAATAATAATAAGGTGTCAAATTTCTCATTTTTGAAATCTAAAATATTTTGAACTTTTGCTTTTTTCAAGCCACGAAGATGACAGGTTTCAATGGCATTTGGAGAAATGTCAATAGCAGTCACATCAAGTTGACGTTCGTTTTGAAGGTATAATGCATGACTTCCGGCGCCACAACCTACGTCTAAAGTTTTTCCTTGGGTTAATTGCAAGGCTTTTTGCTCCAATTTCGGCATTTCCTCAAAAGAACGAAACAAATAGGCAACACTCATTTCATCGGCTTCCGAGATAGATGTTTCTGTGATTAAATCTTCGGGAGCAGTATGAGTTTGATAATCTAGGATGGCTTTTCCGAAAAGGTCTTTCATAGGTTATTGCGAGGAAAGAGGCAATCTTTTCTCATTTTTTAATTATTAATTTAGAAGTTATGTAACTTTGCTTTTCGAAATAAATTCAGATGTTAAAACCTTCATTAAACGAAATTCAAAAGTTAGCCAAAGATAAGCATATCGAAAACAAAAAGTATTTCGATAAGCTGAAAAAGAAAACGCCCAAGAATTTGGATTACGTGATGCAGGAATTGCACGACGCCGAATTCCAAAAAACCGATTGCCTGAAATGTGCTAATTGTTGCAAAACTACCGGGCCACTTTTTACTTCTGCCGATATTGAGCGAATCTCAAAGTATTTAAAGCAAAAACCACAACAATTTATCGATCAATATTTGCGGATAGATGAAGATAATGATTATGTGTTGCAAAGTGTACCTTGTCATTTTTTAGACCAAGACAATACCTGCTTTATATATGATGTGCGTCCGAAAGCCTGTCGTGAATTTCCACATACCGATAGAAAGAAGTTTAATCAAATAACCGATTTGACTTTAAAAAACGTAGCAATTTGTCCAGCGGCTTATAATATTGTTGAGAAAATGAAAGAGAAAATGCTTCTTTAATATAGTAAATACGGTTTTCTCATCAATTTAAAATCTTCGATTCCTTTTTTCCAAGAGTTTCTGATATCCAATTCAGAAGTTCCGGCTTCAATTTGTTGTTGTAGTTTTTTAGTTCCTGCTAGTTTGGTAAAGAAATCATTAAAAAATTTCGTTTTATCGGAAGTAGTTTGGTAGGCTTTGATTAACCATTTTAATTCTAATTGATGTACTTTTTCAATTTGACTTAAATCTTCTCCATAGCACAATTGGTTTTTGTAGGTCGGTTCTTTAGCACCAAAATTAGGGATAGGAGTAAAGCTGAAATCACTTTTTGGTAAAAAAGGAGAGCCGTAAATCTGGAATTGTTTTTCGGTGCCACGTCCCATACTGACATTAGTACCTTCAAACAAACACAAACTTGCATATAAATTGATGGCTTGGTCGTTGGGTAAATTCGGAGAAGGCTTTGCGAGTAAACTATAGGGCATGTTTCTTTGGTAGTTCAAACACGGGATAATTTCCAATGTACATTGCATTCCGTTTTTCAACCATTTTTCGCCGTTAATCATTTTAGCATATTCGCCAATAGTCATTCCGTGAAGAATCGGAATTTGGTGCATACCCACAAAACTGGTGAATTCTTTTTCTAAAACAGGTCCGTCTACAATGTTACCATTCGGATTTGGTCGGTCTAAGACTATAAGAGTAATGTTGTTTTCAGCACAAGCTTCCATCACGTAATGTAAGGATGATATATAGGTGTAAAAACGAGCACCGACATCTTGCAGGTCAAAAAGCATGATCTCTATTCCTGTCAATTGTTCAGGTTTTGGTTTTTTGTTATTTCCATACAGGGAAACAATAGGTAATCCGGTTTTGATATCTTTTCCATCTTTTATTAGTTCACCAGCATCTGCTGTACCTCTAAAACCATGTTCGGGAGCAAATATTTTTTGAAGAGTTATGTTTTTGGAAACTAAAAAGTCAACCAAATGTGTTTTGTTAGTCAAAAGTCCGGTTTGATTAGTAACAATCCCAACTTTTTTGTCTTTTAATAATGGTAAATAAGCCTCATAATTGTCTGCACCTGTTTTGAGATTGGTTTCCGAAATTGTAGCTGTATTGAGATGAGTTATAGAGCTGTTGTCTTTTGTCTTTTCTCTTTCTTCTATTTTCTTTTTACAATTTCCACACGAAACAATTGCAAAAAGCAATAATAAAACTGTATTTTTGAGCATCAATTTATAAATCATTTTCGTTGAATTTAGAATTTTTTATAGCCGATAGACTTATTCGTACTAAAGAACGTAAAAGTAATATTTCTATGCCAATTATCAATATAGCCATTGCAGCAATTGCGATCGGACTTATTATGATGATTGTTTCGGTGGCAACTGGTTTAGGACTGCAACAAAAAATTCGACAAAAGATTGCGGCTTTTAATGGACATATCATTATTTCCAATTTTAATGACAACCAATCGCAAGCCAGTTTAGAGCCGGTTTCTATCAATCAGGATTTTTATCCTAAGTTTACATCGGTTGAGGGTATTAAGCATATTCAGGCGGTAGCTAGTAAAGCTGGAATCATTAGAACGGAAAACGGATTTGAAGGGATCGTTTTTAAAGGAGTAGGCCCCGAATATGATTGGAATAATTTACAGGAGTATCTCGTTGCAGGAAGAATTCCTAATTTGAAATCCGATTTAAATAACGAAATAATCATTTCCGAATATTTAGCCAACCGATTAGAACTAAAAGTTGCCGATAAATGCAATACATTCTTCATGAAAGAAGAAGAAAATAAATTACCCAATTTGCGTAATTTTAAAATAGTCGGAATTTATAATTCTGGATTTCAAGAATTCGATGCAACGTATGTTCTTGGAGATATTCGTCATATTCAACGTATGAATAAGTGGTTGCCAACTCAAGTAGGTTCTTTTGAAGTGTTTATAGATGACTTTTCGAAAATTGAAGAAAAAGGAGCGGAAGTGTACAATAATTCCCAAAATAAAGAAGACGCCACGAAGACCTTAGATACACAAACCATTTCTAGTAAATACTTTTATATATTCGAATGGCTCAAACTTTTCGATTTCAATATCGCTGTCATACTTATTATAATGATTGTAGTTTCTACTATAAATATGGTAGTAGCTTTGTTGGTGCTTATTTTAGAGCGCACTCAAATGATAGGAATCTTAAAATCCTTAGGTGCTAGCGACTGGTCTGTTCGTAAAATATTCTTATATAATGCTGCGCATCTAATTGTAAAAGGACTGTTTTGGGGTAATTCCATCGGAATTGGATTGTTGTTAATTCAGAAGTATTTTGGAATTGTCAAACTTAACCCAGAGAACTATTATGTAAATGTTGCTCCGGTCGATTTAAACCTTTGGTATATTCTTCTATTAAATATAGGTACTGTGGTGGTTTGTCTTTTGGTTTTATTAATTCCTTCTTATGTAATCACCAAGATCTCTCCTGTTAAGGCTATCAAGTTTAGTTAATAAGTCTTATTGTAATTATTCTGGCGTGTCCCTACGGGTCGGGCTATCCGCTATATCTTTTATTCCGCTTCGCTTCATAAAAGGATGCCGCTTCTATCCCTCACGCGTACCCCGATAGGTTTATATCACCTGTCCGGTGTTCAATTCCTTAATTATTGATGCTTTTTAGGGGTTTTAGAATTGTGTTTTACGAATATTCTTAAAAAAGAAAAACATAAGTCACTGACTTTCAGCGAAGGTGTAAAAAAGATTGAAAAAAGGTAAAGAAAAGGTTAGGAAAAGTAAAAAGAAGTGTTACTTTTGCACCCGCATTGAACAACAAGTGACATGCAAAACAAAGCAAAGTTCTTTAAAATACTGATTCAAATTGAAAAACATCTGA
>JAGORP010000111.1 GCA_018062725.1 Flavobacterium sp. | reverse complement strand
AGTTAAGCCCGACAGCGCAGATGGTACTGCAGTTATGTGGGAGAGTATGTCGCTGCCTTTCTTTAGTAACCCTGACTTTTTTAAGTCAGGGTTATTTTTTTTTATATTCATTAAGAGAGAAATACCTGACTGCCACTGGCAGTCCTCCTTTTAATTTCACCCGAGCGAAGCGAACAGGCGTAGCAAATCTTTCTTTAGAAAAGCCTGTCTATTTAGACAGGCTTTTTTTTTATATTGATTCCTCCTTGATCTCTAAGGAGGATTTTTGTTTTATACCATTTCTTCTCGAATATTCAAGTAAGTTTTGGTTATGTAACTTTTGAAAAGGATTCCTTCTTTAGGACTGCGTGAGGGATGGCAGTGGAAATCCTGTTATTGCGTTATTTTGTAGTTGCTACAGATTGCTTCGTGCATCGCAATGACAGATTGTAGCGAACAGCCCGACGCGTAGCGCAGCGGAGCGTCACGCCATAAAATGATGTAGAAGTATGATTTTAATTGAATATAGGTACGTTTTCTTTGTATAAAATAGATCCGATTTCCATCGGGCGTAACAATTCTTTGGACACATTACTTAGAGTTTGGTATGATATAAAACAAAAAAAACCAACCAGAGGGTTAGTTTTTAATTATTGATTTAATATGTTTTAAGTTACTCCAATATAAAAGCTACCTGTACGTTTGAAGTGATTTCAATTTCACCTATGGCTAAGGTCTCTCTTGGAGCACTTGCATCCATCGCTTCAGCTCTCATAGCTCCTTTAAACATTGGTTGTGGGTAATACGCTTGTGAATTATCAGTAATTAAAATCGCTTTCCCCACTTTTTGGTTTAAGACAGAAACATAGTCCAAAGCTTTTTGTTTGGCATTGAGCATGGCTTTTTTACGGGCTTCAGTCTCATACATTTCCATTTTAGAGGATTTAAATTCTACTCCGTTGATGTTGGTCACACCTGTATCGGTAATTCCCATCATAAATCCGTCGTATTTTTTTAAATCTTTCAACGTTACCGTAATGGTTTGATTGGCTACATAGTTGTATTTTTTCTTCTCATAATCATAATTTTTATACAAACTCACATTGGTGGTTTGGAAATCGGATTGCGGAATGTTATTTTGCTTGATGAATTTCAATATTTTTTCGATTATGATATCGTTTGCTTTTTTTACTTCGGCTGCATCTTTGCCTGTGTTTTCTACTCCCAAAGAAATAATTCCTTGATCGGGCGTTACTTTTATTTTTCCTTCCCCAGAAACATTGATTTGAGGTACTTGTTGTTTTTGATCTTGAGCGAATGTCATCACGGATACTAACATTAAAAGGGTTACAACTAAATTTTTCATATATTAAGAATTTTATTACTAATGCTTATGCAAATGCCGTGCCAATTATAGTTTATCGGATTTTTCCAAAATATAGAGCAATACAATAGGAATGGCAAGTACTACCACTATAAACGTATTATCGACAAACATATTGGGTTCTTTAATTAATGTTGTGGCGTATCCACCAATAGCGCCTCCAAAATGGGCCACGTGACCAATATTATCATTTTTGGCTTTCATTCCGTAAATAGAATACAACAAATATCCGATTCCGAAAATATAACCCGGAATCGGTATGGGAATAAAAAACAGGTACAAACTCATATCAGGATGCAGCAAAATTGCTGAATACACAATTCCTGTAACGGCTCCAGAAGCTCCAACAGCACGATAATTAAAATCGTTATTGTGAAAACTTAAAGTTAACAAACTTCCTGCGACCAAGCTCACAAAATAAATGAGTACAAAGGAAAGTGCTCCAAAACTAGCAATAACTTCAGGTCCAAACATATATAAAGAGAACATGTTAAAAAACAAATGCGCCCAATCGCCGTGTAAAAAACCGGAAGCAACCATTCTAAATTGTTCTCCGGCACGAATACTACCGATGTGAAATTCATTTTTTCTAAAAAAACTCAAATCGTTAAACCCTTTGTAACTAATTAGAATGTTAGCCCCAATAATGGCTAATAAAAATATATCCATACGTTAATTTTGATATAAATTTAGGAAAACCATTTCAATTCAAAGTCATTAAAAAAGAATATGCTTTATATTTGTCAAAATTTAATGAAGATGCAATTTTTAATTTACGTATTGTTATACCCAATTCTTTGGTTAATTTCGATACTTCCATTTCCGTTATTATATCTTTTTTCTGACGGTGTTTATGTATTAGTATACCATATCATTGGGTATCGAAAAAAGACTGTTCGTACCAATTTAGCCATGGCTTTACCACATTTATCTGATAAGGAACGCTTAATTATTGAGAAAAAGTTCTTTCATCATATGTGTGATATGTTTTTAGAAATGATCAAAACAATTTCCATTTCCAGAAAAGAAATAGAAAAAAGATTTCAGTATAAAAATTTAGATGTTTATCTCGATTTAGAAAAGAAAAATAAAAGTATTGCTTTAATGTGCGCCCATTATGCGAGTTATGAATGGGTTATTTCTATGAATTATCACATTAATTATACTGGTTATGGGATTTACAAAAAAATAGCCAATCCGCATTTCGATAAATTAGTTAAAGACATACGTTCTAAGTTTAAAGCGGTGTTGATTACGACAAAAGAAACTTCAAAAACAATTGAAGATTGTGCCAAAAATAAAAAACTTGGAGTATTTGGGTTTGCAAGTGATCAAACGCCTCGTTGGAGTGATAATTTGTATTGGCATCATTTCATGGGAATTGAAACACCTATTCATGTTGGAGCTGAGATGTTAGCGAAACGTCACGATATGAATGTTATTTTCTTAAAAACGAAGAAAATTAAAAGAGGCTATTACGAAGCTAGTTTTGAAGTGTTGTCGGAAGATGTAAAATCGGTACCAAATTATAAAATATCGGAAGATTTCATGGCTCGGGTAGAACAACAAATTTACGAGCAACCGGAATATTATTTATGGACACATAAACGTTGGAAACATAAAAAAGCGCAGTAATGACTGCGCTTTTTGTTTATAATGAAAACCAATTTTTGACCAATTCTTTTTCGGAATTTTTAGCGTTAACATGAATAAATTCATTGGTTTTGGTGTTGTAATGGTATTCTTTTGCCCATTGTTTATGGTTTTGAGCTAATTCGCGAATGGCATCACACACAAATTTAATTTCTTCATTTGTGGTGGTTGGGTGAATGGACATGCGAATCCAACCTGGCTTTTGAATTAAATCGCCTGAATCAATTTGACACACTAAATTATGCGAGGTTTCTTGATCAACATGCAATAAATAATGGCCATACGTTCCGGCGCAACTGCAGCCACCACGGGTTTGAATTCCGAATTTATCATTCAGTAATTTTACTCCTAAATTATAGTGTAAATCATTGATGTAAAATGAAATTACACCCAAACGATCTTTATGTTGTCCCGCTAAAATGTTGATGTTTTCTTCTTTTTCTAATTCCGAAAAAACAAAATCTACAATTTCATGTTCTCTTTCCAAGATATTTTGCACCCCCATTTTTTCTTTCAACTGAATGGCTAACGCGGTTTTAATAACTTGTAAAAAACCTGGAGTTCCACCATCTTCTCGATCTTCAATATTGTCAATGTATTTGTGTTCTCCCCAAGGATTTGTCCATGAAACGGTTCCGCCACCCGGACAATCAGGAACGTTGTTTTTGTATAAGTTTTTATTAAAAATCAAAACTCCAGAAGTACCAGGGCCACCCAAAAATTTATGCGGTGAAAAGAAGATAGCATCCAAATAGGCTTCTGAATCTTCTGGGTGCATATTTATGTTTACATAAGGTCCCGAACAGGCAAAATCAACAAAACAAACGCCATTATTTTGGTGCATGATTTTTGCTACTTCATGGTACGGAGTTTGAATTCCCGTTACATTGGAACACGATGTGATCGAAGCAATTTTAAAACTTCTGTCTTTATAGTTTTCGACTAATTTTTTGAATTCAGAAAGACAAAACAATCCATTTTCATCAGCAGGAATCACTTCTACATCGGCAATCGTTTCTAACCAAGAAGTTTGATTGGAATGATGTTCCATATGCGAAATAAAAACGATGGGTTTTAATTCCTTTGGAACATAAGTAAACTCTTTTAAATTTTCGGTAATACGCAACCCTAAAATCCGCTGAAACTTATTGACAACACCTGTCATTCCAGTTCCATCAGTGATTAAAACATCATTGTCATTAGCATTTGTGTGATGCTTGATAATATGTCTAGCTTCATGGTAGGCCATAGTCATGGCCGTTCCTGAAACAGTGGTTTCGGTATGTGTATTGGCAACAAAAGGACCAAAATCATTCAACAATTTTTCTTCAATAGGACGGTACAAACGACCCGAAGCTGTCCAATCGGTATAAATGATTTTTTTTCGACCAAATGGCGAATCAAACTCTTGTTGTATACCCACAATATTTTCTCTAAAGGGTTGAAAATACTGCTCTAATGAAGACGATTTTTCCGTTGCAATCATGGTGTTGTAATTTGGGCTCAAATATACATTTTTTACCAATTTTATAACGTTAACATTTCTATTTAATCGTTACTTTTGGGAGAATTAAAGACAATAAATTAATGCAATTAGCCATTCAAAATAGATTTACAAGCAAATTGCCTGCGGATACAAACGAAACCAATGAAGTTCGGAAAGTATTCAATGCAGCATATTCTAAAGTAATTCCGACAATTCCGAGTAATCCCAAAGTAATTCATGTGGCTGATGATGTGATGGAGTTGGTTGGAATTACCTCAGAAGAATCAAAATCGGAATCTTTTTTAGCCGTTTTTTCGGGGAAAGAAGTGTATCCCAACACGCAGCCTTTTGCCATGTGTTATGGCGGACATCAATTTGGCGTTTGGGCAGGGCAGCTAGGGGATGGAAGGGCTATTAATTTATTTGAAATAACCTATAACAATCAGTTTTACACGCTTCAATTAAAAGGTGCCGGTAAAACACCTTATTCCAGAACTGCCGATGGATTGGCCGTTTTGAGGTCTTCAATTCGTGAATATTTATGTGCGGAAGCAATGTATTATCTGGGTGTTCCTACGACTCGTTCTTTGTCTTTAATTGCCTCCGGAGATAAGGTGTTGCGGGATGTTTTGTATAACGGAAATCCGGCCTATGAAAACGGAGCCATTGTTTGTCGTGTGGCGCCTTCTTTTATTCGTTTTGGAAATTTTGAACTGTTTGCTTCCAGAAATGATATTGAAAACTTACAAAAGTTAACCGATTATACCATTTTACATCATTTTCCTGAAATCCAATCGGAAGGGAAACAAAAGTATTTAGACTTTTTCGAAAATGTGGCTACTACTACCCGAAAAATGGTTGTCGAATGGCAACGCGTGGGTTTTGTGCACGGTGTGATGAATACCGATAATATGAGCATTCACGGTATTACGATAGATTACGGTCCTTATGGTTGGCTGGAAGATTACAATCCAGATTGGACACCCAACACCACCGATAGTGCTCAAAGACGTTACCGATTTGGACAGCAACCGCAAATTACACTTTGGAATTTATACCAGCTGGCCAATGCGCTATATCCTTTGATTAATGAAACAGAAGGTTTGGAAGCCATTCTGAATGCGTATGAAGAGCTATACGAAATGGAGTATATAACTATGATGCGAAATAAACTTGGATTAACCATTGCTTTGGATTCTGATACTGAATTGATACATCAACTGACTAATAATTTAGCTGCAATTGAAACGGATATGACTATTTTCTTCCGGTTGTTGAGTACTGTTTCTAAAGAAGATACTCCTGAAACAGGGATTGAGAAAATAGCGTATTCTTTTTATAATCCGGAGGAAGTAAAAGGGGAAGTCGCATCGGTTTTGTCTGTTTGGTTTGCCAATTATTTAAATCGATTGCAATTGGAAAAAATAGATGATGAAGCACGAAAAACAAATATGGATTTAGTCAATCCGAAATACGTTTTCAGAAATTATATGGCACAATTAGCGATTGATGAAGCCGATAAAGAAGGTTATAGTTTAGTTGATGAATTATATCAATTGCTTACAAAACCCTATGACGAACAACCCGAAAATGAAAAATGGTTCGCCAAACGTCCTGATTGGGCAAAAGAAAAAATTGGTTGTTCACAATTATCGTGTAGTTCCTAATTGAAAAATATTTATTAAATTAGAATTGGCAAGACTGAACTTGTCAAGGTAAAATTTGCAAAAAAATAAACAAAACTTTAGACAAAAAAGGATGAAACTACTCGAATTTTCAATTGATATTAAGGCTCCAAAAGGAAAAGTTTGGTTTACACTTTGGGATGACGACACTTATCGAGAATGGACTTCTGTTTTTTGCGAAGGAAGTTATGCCATTTCCAGCTGGGAAGAAGGTACAAAAGTGTTTTTCTTAGATCCAAATGGGAACGGAATGTCTTCTGTTGTATTTGAAAACAAACCTTTTGACCGAATGGTTTTCAAACATATCACTGAAATTTATGGCATGATAGAAAGTCCAATTGATGAAAAAATTGCTACTTGGACAGGTGCCAAAGAAAATTATTTTCTAACAGAAAACAACGGAGTTACAACCTTAAAAGTCGTTAATGAAACCGTGGAAGCGTTTGAAAGTTTTTTTCAAAGCACAATGCCAAATGCCATGGCAAAAGTGAAAGAAATTGCAGAACGACCTACCCAAACCATTACCGTTAGAGCCCATATTAATGCTCCTTTGCAAAAAGTGTGGGATTGTTTTAATTTGCCAGAAC
>JAGORP010000110.1 GCA_018062725.1 Flavobacterium sp. | reverse complement strand
GAGAACGTAACGTTTGCATTTCAGCTTCTTTGATGTCACTTTTTAGAATTCCTTTAATTTTTTCTTGATTTATAAAATACCGACTTATGAAATAGGTTATTATAAAAAGGAGGAGAATAACTAGTCCAATAAACCAAAGCGTTTTGTAAAAAGGAGGCGTTATTGTTAATGCTATTTTTAATTTTCTAGTTTGCCAGTTGCCTATATTATCTCCTGCTTCTATGGTTATGTTATATCGTCCTGGGGATAATTTTACCAAAGATAATTTCGGATTTGTTCCTAGATAATTCCATGTTTTATCCGTATCAAATTTGTATCGGTAAATAATTTTTTCTTTTTCGGAAAAAGACAAAGCGGAGAAAAAAATATCTAATTCGGTAAAATCATAATCTAGTTTTATTTTGTTTCCAATGTGAGATAGAATTTCTCCGTCTTTTTTAGCAACGGTAATTTGTAATTCGTTGATTAATTTTGTTTTAAGTATTTGATCTAAAGCCACAATTTGGCAACCGAAATTAGTTCCCAAGGCAATTTTAGTATCAGATAGTTTGCAAAATCCATGAGTAAGTTCATCGGTGGCAAGTCCATCTATTTGTGAAATTCGAGCTACTTTATCGGTATGAAAATTGTAATGGTTTAAGCCTTCAGCACTAGCAAACCAAATATTTCTGTTGTAATCTTCTGCGATTCCTTCTATATGATCGTTTGCTACAACATATTTTTCTGTATTTAGAGAATGAATGATTTTTCCTTGTGGATTGACGATATTCCATCCGCCATAGCCCGAAAATAAAATATTCCCTTTTTTGGTAAATGCGATTCTGTTATAATAGTCGGTAATGAAAGAAGTTTCATTTTTAAAAGTTTTTAATTGACTAATTTCACTAAATCTATTTTTTTTAAAATCAAAATAAGAAATGCCATAATCTTTGGGCATCCAACTTGCTAACCAAACGGTACCATTTTTTGCGATAGCAATGTAGTTGAACTGATTTTCTTTCCAGTATTTATCCGTATTTAAAATCAAATTTTCTTTGGGTAAGAGCGTTGTAAAATCATACACTTTTACACTACCTTGATTGGGCAATACCCATAATTGATTTCTAGCGTCAAGAATGACTTTTTTTACGCCATTTTCTATTTGGAGGAGTTGTTTTATACCATTTTTTTGAAGTATAAAAACACCTTTGTTAGCCGAAATAAGGAGGTTGTTTTCGGTATTGAATAATTCGGAAAATTGTATTGATTCGTCAGGATAGGTGTAGGTTTTCCAATTGTTTTTGGCATATAAATAAAGTGTATTGGTTGCATTACACATCCAAAGTTGGGCTTTAATGTCTTGCACTATCGAAGTCACCATTTTATCATTTTTAATTGGTGCTTTCAAAGTAATTATACTATTGTCTTCTGGTGTTAGTTTTATTAATCCGTGGTTTGTGGCAACCCAAATAATTTTAGTCTCAGTATCATAATAAACATGATTGATTTTGTTTTTTGTTTCAAAAACAAGCTGAAAATTTGTTTTTGATGTAAAAAAATAAAGTTGTTGTTCATTGTATAGTAATGTGTTTTCGGCTTTATCTTCAAAATTAGGGACAATTGAGAGTTGCCCTTTTTTTGAAGTAAAATCTATTTTTCTAGTAATGGTATTTTGCTGTAAATTATAAAAGAAAAGGGTTCCTCTCTTGTTTGTATAAATAAAGTGTTGTTTATCCTGCGACAATTTTGCAGAAATGAAATGTTCTCTGTTTAAAATGGGATTAAAATGGAGTCCTAATTGATTGGTTTTTCTATTCCATACATACAATCCTTTTCGAGTAGCAACCCATATTTCGGTAGCATTAGGCTCTATGAAAATATTCTTTGCGTCGGATTCAGTTAAACTAGTATCAAATGGAAAGGAAACAATTTTTTTAGTACTAGGTGAATAGTATTTGATATGGTTTTGATCCGTGCACCATACGAATTCATTTTGATCAATATAGATGTTATCGTAGTGGTCGTTATACGGCGATGAATCTTCAAAATTTACTTTTTGTATTACCTTTGGCGTTTCAAAAATATTTTGGACACTAACTAGCCCTAAATTGTGGTCATAATAATATAAAATAGCTTTGTTTAAAGCTAAATGATTAGCTAATGAATTGATTTTAGGGTTTTTAATAAATTGATATCCATCATACAAACACAAACCTCGTTGTGTGGCAATGTATAAATTACCATCTTTTTTGATGGTACTATGTACAAAATCGGAAGGTAATCCTTGGTTAAATTTTATTATTTCGGCACGATATGATGTTTGGGCAACCACCACACCAGAGAACAGAAATACTAGAAAATCAATTATAAAATGACGCACTTTGACATAAATTAGAACGTAAATTTATATTTTTTTTACTGACTTCTAATTTTAAATGTGTGTAATGCGGTTTTGAGTGCGTGAATGGCTAGAATGATATAATGTTGGGCATAGTAGCATTATATTAGTCTAAAAGAGAATAAAAGCACTTTATTTACCGATACAAAAGTTAGCGAATATATTTCCTAACAGTTCATCGTTACTCACTTGTCCAGTAATTTCTCCAAAATAATACAAGGCTTGTTTGATGTCGATGGCCATTAAGTCGGAAGGAAGATGGGTCTGCATGCCGTATTTTACTTTTTGGATCTCTTCCAACGCTTTTAACAGCGAATCGTAATGTCTGGTATTAGTTACAATGGTTTCGTTATTTCGAAGTGCGCCGGTGTTTACAAAAGATAATAAGGTGTTTTTTAATGATTCAATACCTGTTTTTTGCTTTGCGGAAATCTCAATTAAGAATTGATAATTGATAATTGATAATTGCTTGTCGAATTGGGCTCGTTGTTCGGCATTTAATTTGTCTACTTTATTACAGACAACGATAAGTGGTTTTAAAGGGAATTGATTTTTTATTTTCTCAATTTCGACTTTTACCGTATTTTCATTATCAATTATCAGTTGTAAACTGTCAATTAAATACAACACCACCTGTGCTTGTTCTATTTTTTCGAATGTTTTTTGAATACCGATGCTTTCAACAACGTCTTTGGTTTCGCGAATTCCGGCAGTATCTATAAATCGAAAGCCAATGCCGTCAATCACTAATTCATCTTCAATCGTGTCTCGAGTGGTTCCAGCGATATCGGAAACAATGGCGCGTTCTTCGTTTAATAAGGCATTTAAGAGTGTCGATTTTCCTACGTTAGGTTCTCCCACAATCGCTACAGGAATTCCGTTTTTGATGACGTTTCCTACCGCAAAAGAATCGATTAAACGTTTCAAAACAAATTCAATTCGATTTAATAATTCGTTAAACTGACTTCTATCAGCGAATTCTACATCTTCTTCCGCAAAATCCAATTCCAATTCAATTAGTGATGCAAAGTTTAAGAGTTCTTCCCGTAATTTAGCAATCTCATTACTGAAACCACCTCGCATTTGGTTCATCGCAATTTGGTGCGCCGCTTCGTTATCGGAAGCAATTAAATCGGCCACGGCTTCCGCTTGAGACAAGTCCATTTTACCATTTAAAAAAGAACGTAAGGTAAATTCACCGGCTTGTGCCATTCGACAACCTTTACGAAGCAATAACTGAATGATTTGTTGTTGGATAAATGTCGAACCATGACACGAAATCTCGATGGTATTTTCGCCAGTATACGAATTACTTCCTTTGAAAATGGAAAGCAAAACCTGATCTAAAATTTTGACCTGCCCTGAGCCTGCCGAAGAGTCGATAATATGTCCCAAATGTAGCGTGTGCGATTTTTGCTTGGTAATGTCCTTCTGGTGTATCGATTGAAATACTTCCGAAGCAATAGTTATCGCTTCTGGTCCAGAAATTCTAATTACGGCAATGGCACCGGCTCCTGATGGAGTGGCTAAGGCTACAATGGTATCGTGGTGGTTCATTTAGTTAGTGACAAAGTTACTGAGTGGCAAAGTTACAAAGTTTTTTAGTCTTAAAGCAGAATGTGAAAAGTCTTACAGTCTAAGAATCTAATTTTTTAAGTAGTCTTAACTAAAATTTCTCAAAAACCCCCAATCCAAACAACGCAAAATCATATTTTACAGGATCGTTCGGATCTAGTTTTCGTAGGTTGAGGTCTAATTCAGCTAAGGCCTTGGCATCGTTTTGTTTTCGGGTAAGTAGTTCGAGTTTACGCGCTACGTTTCCGGAATGGACATCCAGTGGACAAGATAGTGCAGAAGTTGGTATACTTTTCCAGATTCCAAAATCAACTCCTTTTTTGTCTTGTCGACACATCCAACGTAAAAACATGTTGATGCGTTTGGCAGCCGAATTGTTCATCGGATCAGAAATGTGTTTCTGTGTTCTGTTTTGGTGCGGAATTTCAAAAAATGTTTTCTTAAATTCGGAAATGGCTTTCTGGGTCGAATGGTCTTCGACGACTCTGGAAAACACAGCTTCCAATCCGCTATGATTGTTGTAAATGTGTTGTAATCCTTTTATAAAAGTGGTAAAATCTTGAGCGTTAAAGGTGCGATGAACAAAATTCCCAATGCGTTCTAAATCATTTTCCGTATGTGACATTACAAAATCATAAGGCGCATTTCCCAGGATTTCCATCATTCTTTGGGCATTATTGATAATCATTTTCCGATTTCCCCAGGCAATTGTGGATGCCAGAAAACCGGCAATTTCAATATCTTCTTTGATCGAAAATTGATGCGGAATTTGAATCGGGTCGCTTTCAATAAAATTCGGAGTATTGTATAAATCGACCTTTTCGTTTAAAAAATCTTTTAACTCGGAAAAATTCATTCTACATGTTCAGCCGCCACTACAGCAATATTATTAATGTCTTTTATGTTTCCATCTACTATGGTAATTTTTCGATCGGCCATATTGGCTAATTCTTCGTTATGGGTAACAATGACAAAGGTTTGATTGAGTTCGTCTCGAAGTTGAAAAAACAATTGATGCAAGTTTTCTGCCGAAAGCGTATCCAAATTCCCTGAAGGTTCATCGGCAAAAATAACTTTTGGTTTGTTAATCATGGCTCTTGCAACAGCTACTCGTTGTTGTTCACCACCCGAAAGCTCACTTGGTTTATGGTGCAATCTATGATCTAAACCTAAATATGTTAACAGTCTAATGGCTTCTGTTTCGACTTCGTTTTTAGGTCTATTTGCGATGAATCCCGGAATACAAACGTTCTCTAAAGCTGTAAATTCAGGTAAAAGTTGATGAAATTGAAAGATGAACCCTAAATTTAAATTTCTGAATTTAGACAATTCCTTATCATTCATTTTTAAAACATCCTGACCATTTATTTGAAGAGAAGAAGTCAAATCAACTCCTTTTCTGTTTTTAAAACTCGGTTTGTCTAGGGTTCCTAAAATTTGAAGAAGTGTTGTTTTTCCTGCTCCGGAGGCTCCTACAATTGAAACGATTTCACCTTCTTTTATGAGTAAATTAACACGTTTTAAAACCTTTAATTGACCAAAATATTTATGAATATTTACTGCATTTATCATCTGAGAAGTATTTACACAAATAAACAAAGAATTTCATTCAACATCAAATAAAGTTTTGTTAAGAACCAATTTGTTTCAGACGTATTTAATTAAATTTGAGAAAAAAGTAATGAAAAAAGGAATCGTCATATTGCTGTCACTTTTGTCGATAAGTTGTGAATCGAAATCAAAAAATATGGAACAAATAGAACCGTCTGCTATGAATGTGAACAACGGAAAGGAAACCGCTATTTTTGCTGGTGGTTGTTTTTGGTGTACCGAAGCGGTATTTTTAGAATTGAAAGGCGTTGAAAGTGTGCTGCCAGGCTATATTGGAGGCACCAGTAAGAATCCGACTTATGAAGAAGTTTGTTCGGGGTATTCTGGTCACGCCGAAGCGATTAAAATCGTTTTCGATCCCAAAACAATTAGTTACGGCGAATTGTTGGAAGTTTTCTTCGCAACTCATGATCCAACAACGATTAATAGACAAGGCGCTGATGTAGGGTCACAATATCGAAGCGAAATTTTTACCACGAATGCTTCTCAAAAAACAATTGCAGAAGACTATATCAAATTATTGAATGATGAGAATACCTTCGGTAAAAAGATTGTGACCAGAATCTCAGTCGCCCCAACTTTTTATGTGGCAGAAGATTATCATAAAAATTATTACAATCAAAACAAGGATAAGTCCTACTGTTCGTATGTGATAACACCCAAAATTGATAAAGTTCGTAAAACATTTAAAGATAAAATAAAGCATTAAATTTTTGGCATTAGTTTTGTATATTAGTTTAAAAGAATTTTAATTAGAACTAAAAATGACAAAAGAGATTCAAGTTGAAGTGCAATCGCCAGTTAAAAAACAAGCTACTACTTCAAAATTGATTTTAGGTTTATTGTTTGATTTTATAGGAATGTTGTCTTATGTTGTTCCGGCATTTGCAGAAACGATTGATGTTATTTGGGCGCCAATTTCCGGATTGCTATTAGTAGCAATGTACAAAGGTACCATTGGTAAAGTTGCTGGAGTTATTGGAACATTGGAAGAATTAATTCCTTTCACAGATATTCTACCCACTTTTACTTTAACTTGGTTGTATGAGTATTTTCAGGATAAGAAAAACAATGCGGTATAGAATTAAAGTCCCGAGAAATCGGGATTTTTTTATGCTTTAAAAAAGAATCCTAATCCCATCGATTTTAGCATTCGCTTTCCAAAATTGAAAAAAAACTGAGACTGACCAAATAAATAGCCAAAAGCCATAAGCATGAAAGGATACAATGGAAGTACTAAAACTAAAAG